>JAGWBO010000024.1:31644-32931 GCA_021295855.1 Pseudomonadales bacterium
GAATTCCGATCTATACATCAATGTGGTAATGTTCTCTCTATATCCGCGAATCGTCTCAACAAACTCGACGCTAAACCATATACAACGTATCGAAAAATCTGAAAGTCCTCGTCACCGTTACTTGGCTTACTTTGTTCTCGTTCGGATGTAGTAGTGTGAGTCCGTCAGACCAGTCCGAACAGAACGTCGCAAGTGCCGAGAACTCAATCGAAATTGAGTGTGGTGCGCAGACTCTGGTCGTACAAACCGACAAACTATCGGAGGAGCAGCGCAAACACTTAGAGAAACTAGAGTCAGAGACCCGCACGTTCGGATGTAGTAGCTTGAGTTTGTCACACCTCTCCGAACAGAACGTCTTGAATCCAGAGAACTCAATCGAAATTGAGTGTGGTGCGCAGACTCTGGTCGTACAAACCGACAATCTACCGGAGGAGCAGCGCAAACACTTAGAGAAACTAGAGACCCGTTGTTGAATCGACAATGCCACACGAAAACTAGACATTCCGCGAGGCATCGATACGGTGAAGTATGGCGAGCGACGAGATCATCAATGTGACGAGGACTGTGACAATAACTACACTAGCCGGCGTAGGTAATTAGCAGCTGCGTACCAGACCCTCAAACCCTTTCCAGCTTTCGAGAATTAGTCGCGCAATATTTCGCGATCCAAATCCGGCTCGAGTAAAGCCTAACGCCTAATTGAATGACAGAATACCGGATTCTCGGTAATAGACGAATGGTTCCGCCTCTGCTTGAGCACCGCCTGCCGGATTGGGTGCACCGTAGGTCGGAATCGCGGTTCCAATTCGTGCGATCCGACCCGCCATCGAAATGCGCCTTTCACCTTCGCCGAATTCAAGACTACGGTGCAGTAACGCCGAATGAAATAGGACGAATTCGCCACGCTTCATGGCTAACGGTGTAACGCGATCCTGAATGACATCCGGTACTTCGAGGAAATGTCGTGGAATGTCGCGGTCAAATCCCTCAATCGGCTGATGCGAACCTTTCACATATTCGAGTCGACCTTGATCCATACCTATCTCCGTGAGCGCAAAAGTCACCGAAAAGTGATTACGGGTGTCATTTAAATCGATTGGTGCAAACCCGTTCTCAAAGTGCCGGTCGTGATGCTACTTGTTCTAACCGGTGCCGTCACTTTTCACGAAAAAATTTGTACGCCAAACGAAGAGATCCGTGCCAAATAGTTCTTCGGTCGCAGCTTGGAAATTCGCGTCGAAAAAGAGAGACCGAATAGGTTCGATGTCCATATGACGGTCGATCAGC
>JAGWBO010000002.1 GCA_021295855.1 Pseudomonadales bacterium
GCACATGTGCTCGCCGCCGACGCCAACCGTTGATCCACGTACAACGTCAACAGCATCACTTCGAGTGGGCAGTTCGCATGTGCGAGTTCGTTCAAGAGCCGTTTAGCGATCGAATCAGATCCATGGTTCGACCTAGCGTCTCAAGTTGCGTCGAAATCGAGTTCCCGCCTGGTGCAACTCGAAGCGTTGTCACACCTGCGTCTCGGTAGACCTTAAGCCGCTCCAACACGCGAGCTTCATCCCCAATTAGGTTCGACTGCTCAACCGTCTCATCGGGAACAAGCTGAGTCGCTTCAGCGCGTCTGCCGTCCACCCAAAGCTTCTGCACCTCCGATGCAATTTCCGACCAACCCGCGCGTTTATACGCGTCGTTGTAGAAGTTCGTTTGCGCCGACCCCATCGCACCAAGTGTGAATGCGAGCCCAGTTTTTAGTTGCTCAATGATTGGACCTGGATCGTCCGTGAATACCACCGACCCTCCTGCTTGAATGTCAATCTCGTCAAGAGAACGTCCCGCACGAGCAGCACCTTTTGCAATGAAGTCGAGATGTGCGGAAGCCTGGTCGGGGGTGAAAGAGGTGCCTAGCCATCCATTCGCAACTTCGCCGGTGTATTCGAGCGATTTGGGACCCAAGGTCGCAAGATAAATCGGAATCGTGTCTACAGGTGGCTGAGATAATCGAAGCGCTTTGCCTTCCCCGCCAGGTCGCGGTAAGACGTGATATTTGCCATCGTATTGGATTTTTTCGCCGCGAAACGCCATTCGCACGATGTCAACCGTTTCCTTCATGCGCGTTAGTGGCGCCTTAAACGGCCGGCCTTGCAGCCCTTCAACGACTTGCGGTCCAGAAACACCGAGACCGAGGATAAATCTGTCCTTTGAAATCGCGGCCATGGTCATCGCAGTCATCGCGGTCATCGAAGGCACACGTGCACTGATCTGGGCGATACCGGTTCCAAGTCGAATACGAGTGGTTCGTGCGGCCAGGAAAGCGAGCGGAACAATCGAATCTTGTCCCCACGCTTCGGCAGACCAAACCTCAGAAACGCCGAGCTTTTCCGCCTCTACGACGAACTCGACCTGCTGGTCGAAATCACGTGACCGACCGGATGCAGCGCCGCCAATCCCAATGCTCACCTTCATGCTGGTTCAAACTCGCTAAGAAAAATCGTTCGTCCGAATTAAACTTGCAAGCCTATTGATTACGCAATCGCGTCGCATGGGTCTCATTGATCGTCTATTTGGGGACCGCATCAAGTCTGGCTCACTCTGCCTGATCGACCATCGGGGTAATCGAACCACGTATGGCAACGATGGCGACCCAGTCGTGGTGAGGTTCAATAAACGCGGTACATTGTTTCGAATTCTCCGTAACCCATACTTGCATCTTGGTGAGTGTTACATGGACGGCGAACTAGACATTGAAGAGGGAACGCTGACCGACTTTCTCCGGTTGCTCCGCATCAACATGAGCGACTACGCCACTGTGAAGGGCTCTTCGCTCGCTCCGACGTTAGCATCGGTTACGCAATCATGGAACTCTGTAAGAGCTAGCCTTCGAAACGTCTCCTTCCATTACAACCTCGACGATGATCTTTATCGAGGGTTCCTCGACGAGGATATGCACTACTCGTGCGCGTACTTTGAGAATCCCGACGACACACTAGAAGCTGCCCAACAAGCCAAATGTCGTCATCTAATGAAAAAGCTCTGCCTCAATCCTGGTCAACGTGTGTTGGACATTGGGTCGGGCTGGGGTTCATTGGCAATGTACCTTGCAGAACACGCAGATGTTCATGTGACCGGTATTACACTATCTACTTCACAATTGCGCGTTGCCAACGAACGAGCCAAAGCTCGAAATCTCGGCAATCAGGTTCAGTTTCTTCTCGAGGATTACCGAGATCACAAGTCTCAGTATGACGCCATTGTTTCAGTTGGCATGTTTGAGCACGTTGGTAAGCGTAATTTCGCAACTTACTTCGAACTCGTCAAGGCGTTGCTTAAGGACGATGGTGTCGCTGCGATCCATACGATCGGCAGCGCCTCGGAGCCTACACCAACGAATCCATGGATCAAGCGATACATTTTTCCCGGGGGGTACATACCGTCACTTTCTGAGGTTGTTCGGACCATCGAGACGAATCGAATGTTCATAGCCGATATCGAAATCTGGCGACGTCACTATGCCAAAACACTCTCAGCTTGGAACGAGCGATTTCAGAAAATCAGAGATGAGATGAAACAACGCCAAGGCGAACGGTTCTGCCGCCTCTGGGAGTTCTATCTGTGCGCGTGTCAAACAGCATTTGAATACGACTCGCTCGTGGTCTTTCAAATGCAGCTCGCACACCACAACGATACCGTGCCGATAACGAGAGATTACTTACATACGTCTTGAATCGCACTTTTATTACGCTTGTTGCGACTTTGGCGGTAGCAATAGGGGTCAGCTTAGACGCCGCACCTGAGCACGATACACTCAACATCGGCAATTCTGCTGAGCCGGGTACACTTGATCCGCATCGCTACTTCGCAAATGCAGAAGAGCACATCCTCAAGGATCTCTTCGTCGGCTTAACCACGATGAGCGCCGACGGCGAAATCCAACCAGGTGTTGCTGAGAGTTGGACTGTTTCAGATGATGGATTGCAATGGCGTTTTGCGCTGAACCAATCCGCAAGTTGGAGCGATGGTCAACCTCTCACATCAGAAGACTTCGTATTTGGATTACGTCGTCATCAAGATCCAAAAACCGCTTCGCCGCTAGCGCACTTCCTCTATTGCGTTAAGAATGCAGAAGCCATCAATCACGGCAATTTGCCTCCACACGAACTCGGTATTGTTGCGCAGGATCGCCACACTCTGGTGATTGAACTTGAACAACCATTCCCTTTCCTACTGGAAAGATTGTTGTATCCCATCGCCTATCCGATCCCCAAGCACGCCGTTGATAAATACGGCGATGCATGGGTAAAAGCGGAAAACTGGGTCTCAAACGGAGCTTACGTACTAAATGAATGGAGACCACGTGAATATGTCGAGCTCCGCAGAAACGAACAGTTTCTATACGCCGACGACACTGCCATCAGCAAGGTACGTTACTACCCTTTCCAAGAACCATCAACCGCGTACAACCGATTTGTCTCGGGTGACATGGACATCATCCAAGGATATCCGCACGCACTAGTTCGCAAAGTCTCGCAGGAGCGTCCAAACGAGGTGCGTAACGCGCCTTTGCAGTCGATGATGTATCTCGTCATCAACACTCGAATCATGCCTTTTGACGATGTGCGAGTGCGCGAAGCACTTGCGACCGCAATCTATCGGGAACGTATTACGAACCAAATCCTCGGAGTAGGTGAGTTGCCAAGCGCGACGCTTTCACCGCCAATCGTGGCGGGTCACCGCTCGGTTGGTCCGAATCACGAACCGTCCACGAGTCGAGCCAAAGCGCTCTTGGCGGAGGCAGGATTCAACAACGATCAACCTCTAGATGTGACTTTGCGATACATCTCAAGTGAGGAAAACAAGCGAGTGTACATTGCAATCGCTGCGATGTGGAAAGATGCAGGGATCAATGTCACGCTGCACCATACAAATTTAGCCACTCACTTTAGTGACCTACAAAATGGTGACTTCCAAGTTGCCCAAGCGGGATGGTTCGGCGAAAATAATCCTGAACATTACATCGAGCTGCTCTGGTCAAAAATTGGACCAGCAAACTATGGTCGTTATGAATCTCAGAGATTCGATGCGCTGTTTGAGAAAGCTCGCGAAACGGCAGACCTACAAACGAGATTGGCAGAGTTAGCCGAGGCTGAGGAAGTCGCATTACAGGAATTTCCGGTCATACCTCTCTACGTCACGATGACACTGAATCTCGTCAAACCACATGTGGGTGGATGGAAAACGAACGGCCGCAATCTCCATCCAGTTCGCTTCATGAATTGGATCGGATCGCCATAACGCAAGGTGGTTCGCGGTCGCGTACTACGCATCCGCATCTCTGTAAACCATGAGCCTACGCTAACCAGCCATATGTTGCGCTACATTTTCAGACGATCATTGTTCATGGTGACGACGATATGGATCGTCATCACCATAACTTTTTTCCTCCTCCGCGTGGCTCCGGGTGGTCCCTTCGATAGCGAGCGCGCTGTTTCTGCCGCTGTCGAACAGAATCTATTAATCGCGTACAACCTCGACGATCCACTGCTACAACAGTACGGCAATTACCTGTGGGGTCTACTTCACGGCGATTTAGGTCCGTCTTACAAGCAAAAGGACTTCAGCGTCGCCGAGCTTCTCTTTCACGGATTACCGATAAGTCTTCTTATCGGCGGTGTCGCACTCTCCATCGCGGTTAGTACGGGTTTACTCCTCGGTGCAACCATGGCACGCCATCGCAATCAGAAGCTCGATGCCGCGCTTGAAGGTTTTGTCACGTGTGGTTTGGCGCTCCCACCTCTGATTGCGGCACCGCTACTCGTATTTCTATTTTCGATCGTATTAGGGTGGCTACCAGCCGGGGGATTGGAGTCACCCCTTCACCTGGTGCTACCTGTCATCTCGTTGTGCGTCCCGTACATCGCCGCGTTTGCGCGTCTAAGCCGAAGCAGCTGTCTAGAAGCACTGAACCAACCATTCGCAACGACCGCACAGGCAAAGGGTGTCGGTAATTGGCGACTTCTCTGGCATCACGTACTGCCGTCCGCACTCGTGCCCGTACTTTCGTTCGTCGGACCGGCGGCAGCGACCTTACTCGCAGGCTCGATGGTCGTCGAAGTGTTCTTTTCCATTCCTGGTATTGGTCACTACTTCGTTCAAGGCGCACTTGATCGCGATTACACGCTTGTACTCGGCGCTGTACTCGTCTATACCACTTCAATCCTGATTTTGAATTTTCTCGTTGATCTGTTGTTTCTCCGCATCGATCCGCGAATTCAACTGCATTGAATACGCCCGTGAATCGAAACAACCGCTTTGAATTCTTTGAACCACTCTATATCAAGGTCACGGTTGGTCTTCTTCTAGGTGTGCTCTTCGCGATCGTTCTTGGACCACACACTGGCGCTTGGGCATATGACGCGATTCACTGGGAGGCGATTGGTGCACCGCCGTCAGGAGAACATTGGTTTGGTACCGACAACGCTGGTCGCGATTTATTTGCCCGGACCATGATCGGCGGCAGAGTTAGTCTTTTGATCGCGGTCCTCGCCACAACTGTAAGTTTCTGCATCGGAGTGCCGTGGGGAGCTATTTCAGGATACCTCGGCGGTACAACTGATCAAATCATGATGCGAATCGTCGACGGTATGTACGCCATTCCGTACGTTTTGATCGTGATCGTGCTTGTCGTCATGTTTGGACGCAACATCTATCTACTATTTATTGCGATCGGTGCGGTATCGTGGCTCGATGTATCTCGCATCGTACGTGGACAGGCACTTGTACTCAAAGCGGCACCCTTCGTCGCATCGGCGCGTGCAATGGGCTTGCCCGAATTTCGAATCGTGGCACGGCATGTCGTACCAAACGTTATTGGATCTGCCATCGTGTTTGCCACGTTGATGATCCCGTCCGTGATAATCTCCGAGAGCTTCATCAGCTTTCTCGGCTTAGGTGTTCAAGAACCGATGACTAGCTTGGGTGTATTGATCGCAGATGGCAGCAAGAACATCTACGCAGCACCGTGGCAGCTCGCATTCCCTACGGGCTTATTGACCGTTCTATTGCTTCTTATGACCGTTCTTGGCGAGCGACTTCGTCGCATGGTAACAGGAGCCGAGCGTAGCCTGATCTGACGATCTTGGTCGCATATAAGCGAAACTCTAGCATGCCGATAATTGCCCACTTCATTCGCCGATGGTTCCGCATGAGCGAAACGGAAAAAATCGCAATATTGGGTGGTACGGGTGACCTAGGCACTGGTCTCGCGATTCGATGGGCTAAAGCCGGTCACGAAATCATCATCGGTTCACGAACTCTGGCAAAAGCTGAAAAGGCGGTCGAGAATCTTCACAAGTTAAGTCCGACAACACCTGCTCAGGCCATGGAGAATCCAGAGGCGGCATCCGCAGGCACGCTCGTGGTCCTGACAGTACCCGCAGAACACCAAGTCTCAACACTGAATACGGTTAAAGCGGGTCTTAGTGGAAAAATCCTGATAGACGTAACCGTACCGCTTGTACCACCGAAAGTAGGGACCGTGCAGCTACCCACGGAAGGTAGCGCCGGGAAGCGTGCACAGGAGTTCCTAGGTGACGATGTAAAGGTGGTGACTGCGTTTCAGAATATCGCTGCGCATCTTCTCCAGACGGACGCTCACATCGAATGCGATGTGCTCGTGTGCGGAAACAAACGAGCGGCACGCAGGCGCGTGATCGAACTTGCCGAACAAGCCGGAATGCGCGCGTGGCACGCAGGTCCTATCGAAAATTCGGCGGCAGTCGAAGCATTGACAAGTGTGTTGATTCAAATCAATCGGCGCCACGAAATCGCACACTCCGGAATCAAGATCGTCGGTCAAGACGATCACTGAAACTGTGACCTTCGAGATTCTGCCTATCGAAGGGCTACCTCTGTTCGAAGAAGGCGACGATTTAACGAGGATCCTTCTCCATCATCTAGATCGCGAAGGGTTCGAACTCAGAGATGGCGACATCCTGGCAATCGCGCAGAAGGTCATCTCAAAAGTCGAAGGCCGACTCGTTGATTTATCTGATGTCAAATCGAGCCCCGCCGCCATTGCTTTGGCAGATGAGGTCGAGAAGGACCCGCGCATCGTCGAACTGATCCTTCAGGAGTCAACAGATATCGTGCGGAAAAAACTGGGGGTACTGATCGTACGCCACAGACTCGGGCACGTAGGTGCAAACGCCGGCATTGATCAATCCAATATCGAGCACGGCAAGGAAGGCTCCGCTTTACTACTACCCCTGGATCCTGATCTAAGTGCCAAGAGAATTCAAAACGCGATTGAGCAAGAAACCGGAAAAGAGATCGGCGTTCTCATTACTGATTCAGCAAATCGACCCTGGCGACTCGGTACTGTTGGGATTGCCATCGGAGCAAGCCACATGATGGTATTGGATGACCGTCGAGGTGGATTCGATCTGCACGGACGAGAACTAAAAATCACCATGATCAATCGCGCCGATAGTATCGCCGCAATGGCGACACTTGCGATGGGTGAAACCGACGAACGTATTCCCATGGTGATCGTTCGAGGCACAGACACCGGCTGCAGTAATCAAAACGCAGCTGTCATCAATCGCCCACTAGAAGACGACTTATTCAGATGACAATCCTCGCGCTGACAGGCGGCGTCGGCGGCGCGAAATTGAGTTTGGGATTATCTCGTGTGCTTGAGCCAGACGAGATCACATTTGTTGTCAATGTAGGTGATGATTTCGAGCACCTGGGATTGAGTATTTCGCCCGATATCGATACATTGACCTATACGTTCGCCGGTATTGTTAACGAATCAACGGGCTGGGGTCGTGCAAATGAGAGTTGGGATTGCCTGACCGAGTTAAGAAGACTTGATGCGGAAAGTTGGTTCCAACTCGGAGACCTGGATTTAGCGCTGCATCTATTTCGAACCGGTTTACTCAGTAAGGGGAAATCGTTAACCGAGGTCACATCAGTTGTCTGTTCGCGACTCGGAATAGTTCACAAAATCGTTCCCGCCACCGATGCAAAGCTACGTACACGAGTATTGACGGATCAAGGATTATTGGAGTTTCAGGATTACTTCGTCCGGTTAAAGTGCGAACCGAAAGTGTCCGCACTTGAATACCATCAACGCACGATAACGTCTCTGAGTCCGGCCGTGGACGTCGAGAAAGTCACGGGAGTGATTATTTGCCCGTCGAACCCTTTTCTTTCAATTGACCCGATTCTCGAGGTTGATGAAATGAGATCATTGCTCGCAGAACGAGACTTTCCCGTGGTTGCGGTATCGCCGATCGTGGGTAATCGCGCGATCAAAGGACCGACAGCGAAAATGATGCACGAACTCAATATGCCAACAACGTGCACTCGAGTAGCCGAGCACTATCGTGATCTCGTAGATGGTTTTGTACTTGATGAAGAGGACACATCGCGTGCGCCAGATGTTGAAAAGTTAGGTATTCGGGTACGGATAGCACCTTCAATCATGAAGACGCTTGAAGACAAGATCGCGCTCGCCAAAGTGTGCTTAGATTTCATTGACAAGCTCCGATAGCGAATCATGAGCGTCTGGGCTATTGTTCCATTTAAAGGGGCAGAGAATGCGAAACGACGGCTTTCGCCTCAACTAAGCTCCGACGCGCGATCGCGATTAGCGCTTGCGATGCTCTACGACGTGCTGGAAGCTTTGGCTGAGTCAAGGTCGGTCGATGGCATCTTATTGACTTCTCGTTCAGCCGAAGCCCGTCGCATTGCACAAGAATGGGATATTGAGCTTTACCGTGATCAAGCTCATACGCTGGTGGATGCGCTTACTGATGCTAGCGAGAAAGTGAGACGTGGTTTAAACGCGTCTACAGCTATCATCGTACCAGGCGATGTGCCGTTAATCACTGGGTTAGACATCGACCACATCCTGCACTACCACGCCGACGTTACCATCGTACCCGACAGTCATAAGATCGGTACGAACGCACTGGTTTGTACACCACCGAATGCGTTTCCACTTGTGTTTGATGGTCGTAGCTACCATCCGCACGTTGAGGCCGCAACGAGTCTCGGCTTGCAGGTTAGATCCGTGCAGTCTGAGGCGTTCGCTATTGATGTTGATACAGCAGATGATCTGCTTCTGATTAGCTCGAGTAGTAAGGAATCTCGCACGAAGACGCTCCTCAAGAACGATTCTGAGTTACGTATCCTCGTCGCTGGTCTGAGTCTTTCGCGCCAAGCGCCAAGTGCGAAAGCCCAACGTTCTATCTGTTCCTGATAAAACGACCAAGACTTGATTTAGAGCGTTCTTGCAAGTTCAAAATCATCTAGCTAGTGTCAGTGAAAAAACCTAATTTTGCAGACGATTTTTGAGGTTTCGGTGACGGCACGGTGCACTCGGAACCACCTGGTGGCTGACGACGGACGACTAAAGAAGTCGTGCCGGCTGATGTCGGCATCGTTTTTCGTCGAAATACCCCTGAAATCCGATTGGATTGGAACGCTGGCTGCACGTCGCCCTCGCGGTGGCGCGATAAGGGGTGTTGGGAAGGTGTGAGGCTAGGCGGCGAGCCGCAGTCGTTTGCGACGCTTCCGTTCACGTTGCTGCAACAGGATCCCCAGACGATGCAGGTTCGCGCCCAGGATCGAGAGCGCCACCGTGCGTTCAAAGCCGAGCTGACCGCGATTGCGGATCCGCGCCAAGCCATGACATTCGAGCGCGTGGATCGCCGATTCCACCGCCGGATGTTGCCGCCGTGCCGTTTGAAATGCAGCGGTCGTTTCGTGCGCCCGGGTCGTCTTGTCACCCTTGCCCTTGACGGGCAACGTCACCCGCGCCAGATGGTCGAGCAAGTCGCGCTGATTCGCCGGACTGTGAAAGCCACGGTCGAAACTGCACGACGCCAGCGTCGGATGAGCCGCCTTGGCGGTTTCTACCACCGGCACGGCCGTGGTCACGTCGCTCCCCGTCCATTGCAACTGCCAGGCCAACACGAACCCGCACGCCTCCTCGAGGATCGTCAACGGTACCCCCAGTTCCACCGGCCGCCCGGCTTTACCTTTCATGATCCACCGGGTATGGCGTTCGAACACCGAATAGAACTTCTCGGCAGGGGCGATGCGTTCGCCCCGCAACACCCGCCGGACGATCTGACCACGCAGGACATCGGCATCCACGACCCATTGTTCGATCGCCGTCAGGACCTCGTCCAACTTGCCATCCGCCTGGCGGGCACGGACTTCCTTCACCGTCTGCGTGACCCGATGGGTCAACTGGGCGCAGAGCCGCAGGTACGCCTTCACATCGTCCGGTCGGGTCGACCACTGCCGTTGCCGTGACACGCGATTGAACGCCTGCTTCAGGCGGCGTCGCCAATAAGGCGCTTGACGCCAGCCCACGAGCCCGGTACGGTGCGCCACCTTGGTCGCTTCGCGCACCGCCACACGGGTCGCGTCCCACAGCAGACTAACGTCCGTCGGATGGTGGACGTTGCTTTCGACCACGAACGAATCGACCCGCGCCGCCAACGCGCTGCCAGGCGGCTTTCCCGCGACTTTCAGACCCTCCCGCGTCACCAGCGCGTTCACCTTGGCCAACACCTCAGGCGTCAGCAGATCCACGTTGTTCTTCAGCGTCCGAACCGTGTAGCGCGACGCATCTTCCGGCGGGTGCTGCAACATCCGCCGCAACGTGCCGTGCTCGTTCGCCAACTCCTGCAGCCGGTCGTAGTCGCAGTCCAGGCCTTGCTTGATCACCGCCAGCACCAGCACCTGCCACAGCATCATCCCCGGCCGCCCGTTGGCGTGGTCGCGGTGCGCCGCCACATGCTGTTCTAGCAGCTCGAACAGCTCCGTCCGCAGACGCTTCTCCACATAGAGATGCTGCAACCCGCGCAGCAGCGCCGGGATGTCATCACGACTCTTCTCGTCAATGCGAATGGATTCAATCGGCACGACAAATAGGTCATCGGACGCTTCGCGTTTGCGCATGGGGCTCCTCGGGCACCTTAAAATCGGTGAAGATGGGACGAAATACGCGCAGAACGCATGATTTCATGCGAAAATCGCCAATCTTCAAGGGCGAAATGTTAGCACAAAATCGGACAATACACTGATAATATCAGTGCGAAATGATCATCTACAGAGTTTTTACACAGACACTAGCTAATTTGAAAGGACACAAAGTGCCTTGCCACGTCACCGACGTTGTCGAGATGATGATGTTGCAACATTCGGTCGGTAAACCTGTGATTTGACTTGTTTATCGAAATTAGTTCAGCGGACTACGACTCATTCAAATCGGTGATTGGATCACTAAATTGACAGAATCGATGATTCCCAAACAATAACGATGGCGGGTTAGTTATCACTAGCGGATCCCAACGATTTCAATTTAAGGGATTTGACGCGTTACCTTGGTACTTGACGTAATAATTGGCTCATCGCCTTCCTATACCGACCGCTAAATCCCACGCTGGACATGCCGATGCGCAGCAACTACTATTAATTCGATGACGCGATGTGAAGTGAGTCGATGCTCAGCGCCGCCGACAACGTACGACTGACGCAGACCGGTCCAGGCACCCCTATGGGTCGCACGTTCCGCAAGTACTGGATGCCTGCACTACTTTCACGCGAATTGCCGAATCCTGACTGTCCACCCGTGCGACTGAAGCTCCTCGGTGAGGACTTTGTTGCATTTCGAGACACACTCGGAAAAGTTGGCATTGTTGAGCCCCGTTGTCCGCACCGAGGCGCGAACCTTTTCTTCGGCCGGAACGAAGCATGTGGATTGCGCTGCATCTACCATGGCTGGAAATTTGATCGCCATGGCAACTGCGTAGACATCCCTAATGCGACGCCCGAGGTCGCGGCACGGCTGATGCCGCGAGCCAGCATTGAAGCACTGACGGTCGAGGAATGCGGCGACATCGTATGGGCGCACTTTGGTGATTCGCCACCGCCACTCCCCGACTTTGAGTACTTGTCGGTGCCACCTGAACAAAGATTCGTTTCAAAGAAGCTTCAGCAGTGCAACTGGGCTCAAGCGGTAGAAGGTGGACTCGATACCGCTCATTTTTCCTATCTCCATGCCGGAATTTACAAGGGCGAAAAAGCAAGCCTACTCGATGCAGGTAAACGCCCAACAGCGAAAGGTGAAAATGAACCGCCGAATCAAGCTAGGCTTCGTTGGCTCATCGAAGACGGAGCACCGAGATTTACTGTTCTCGATCACGACGCTGGTTTATTACTCTGTGCCGCGCGAACAGCGGACTTTGAACAAACCTACTGGCGTATGACGCAATATCTGCTTCCCAACCATTCACTAACTCCCGGGAACTTCCCGGAAGATACGAGCCTGATGAATACTTGGGTACCTTACGACGACGAATCATGCTGGATCTTCTGCTATGCGTGGCATCCAGACCGTGAGATCTCTGATCTTGCACGTGAACGCTATCTCAAAGGGAATGGTCTATTCGCTGAAGTCGATGACAAGTTCATACCCGTACGTCGCCGTGAAAACGATTACCTCGTTGATCGCGATATGCAGCAAAGCGTTAATTACACAGGTATCGGCAACATTTCCGAACAAGACCAAGCCGTTGCGGATAGTCAAGGAGTCATTGCTGATCGTACGCAGGAATTGTTGGTGCAAACTGATCTAGGAATCACGCGGTTTCGTGCGACGATCCTAAACGCGTGTGAGGCTGTCGAATGTGGAAATCAACCGAAAGGCGCATCCAATCCCGCCGCATATCGCGTGCGATCAGGCGACTACGTTTCTCAACCTACGGAGAGCCTGGCTGACGTGGTAACTGAACGGTTTGGCGATCGTTGTGGCCAAAACATAGTCTATCCGTGAGCACCGTGTCCGAGGACTTGCATCTGAGGTCAGCTTGCACATCAGCTAGTACAACAGTGCGCCAGTTCCAAGCTTCTCTTCTACGCTACGCTACTCTCGCGTTAGCGTGTGTCTGCCTAAACGCATGCGGCGGTGGTGGCGGAGGAAGCGCTAATCCACCGCCTTCGCCTCAACCCCCGACACAACCTCCTTCGACACCTGTGGCCGGAGGATGCTCCGTCACCGTTACCGATGGCCCCTTCGAATTGGTATGGCCACGAGTCTCCTGGGAGACAAGGTCGCCAGAATCTCAGGGGCTGTGCCCAGATGAACTTGAAGAGGCGTCGAACTATGCATTCGCAACAGGCAACGCGACTGGGGCAGTCCTCGTCATCAAAAATGGTTACATCGTCTTTGAGCGATATTCTGAAGATCGAGATCAACAGGATCTCGTGACGAGTTGGTCAGTTGCGAAGAGCATTACAAGCGCATTGATGGGTATTGCGCTCGAGGAGGAACGCATTTCCGCTCTCGGTCAGAGCGTTGGAACATTCGTTGAAGCTTGGGACGACGGTAAAAAAGCAGACATCACTATCGATCACATGATGACCCTTCGCACGGCGTTGACTGAACCTAATGCCGCCGAGTTCTACGACGCGGCAGATCAACTTGCGATGGCTGTTCAGCGAGAACTCGTCGGTGATCCTGGCGAGCAACACATCGGCTATTCAAATGCTGACGTCATGGTCGCAGGTGAGGTCATTGAACAGTCAACCAGCATGAGTGCTCAAGAGTATTTCGATCTCCGCATAGGACAAACCATCGGACTCGCAGGCGAGTGGTGGACCGACGAGGGAGGAAATGTGCTGACCTATTGTTGCATGGACAGTACAGCGAGAGATTTCGCGCGATTTGGCGTGTTGTTCTCGAGAGATGGCGTCTGGATTGAGGAGCAAGTAGTACCCAGTGGCTGGATCGAATACAGCCAGAGACCAGCCCGCGAAAACGCGAGATATTCGTACTACTGGTGGCCTGTGGAAAGAGGTGGTGTTGGTGCATTCGGCCTACAGGGACAGATGATCGTTATCTATCCTGAATTTGACTTAGTCGTTCTCCGTTTCACTCGTTACACTAGACGTGGCGACGGACGTGTGGTACGTACTCCGACGAACTATCACGACACCCCGGCTCCACAGAACTTCGACAACGCCACATTCCTTACTTTGGCTCGAGACGCGGTACCTAACTAACTAAACAAGCAAACCACGCAGGTTAGTTGTCTCGTGCGGCGCGGTAATCGAATTGGCTTCTCAACTCAATCGTTATGCAAACGGTCGGCCGTATATATCCGATGCTTTCTCATAGCGCACGCTGTTAAGACGGCGAGCTTGGTCTAAACACGAGAACGCGACTTTCACCTCGTGCGCGAAGTCCATATTAATTGGCTTCGGCGTCGCACTCAATACAAACATCGGAGCTTCGATCGCAAGATACGCTGCTGAAATGCCTGCGTTCATCAATCCGTCCACGTTTTCCTCGATTGCATCAGCACATATTCCAAGCGCGTGTGTACCTGTCACCATGTGTAACGGGAAGAAGCCCTGCGTGTGATTGAAGAGCGCTAAGACGTCTTCGGCTACTTGTCGTTCATTTTCCGCGAGCACGTGGGTATGAACGGCAAACGTATTCGCTTTAAGTACCTCGTCGTAGCGATCGTCAAATCGACTGGTCTCAATGTCGATAGATGGAGGCCACGCAAAGCGATCTGATTGCGTCGCACCTTTCCCAATCCTCGCTAAGTCTTCATCCGGACCTGCACTTGCAAGGTAGGCTAATCCCGCAGCGACTTCAGACTCTACACTGAACCTAATGCCGTAGGCCAATCGGATGGTACCGTGGAATGCATGTCGAACCCATCCACTCATGATCTTTGGCAAATGACTTGCTAGTGTGTCATCAACGCCTGAATTTGCTATTTCATCATCGAAGTAGCGAACCAACGCTCGATACGCCCTTCGCTCGCCAAAACCGTCTTCAACTCGTGCAAGTTTCGGCGTTTCGAATTCGTCGACCACATCCAAACGACGAATATAGCGTCGGTGTCGCAATTCGATCGTCTCTCGATCCGCGCCTAATCCGTGCATGGCCAGCAACATCATTGGCAGGTGATCGGTCAGATGCCCGTTGTAGTCTGGTTCGTAAGCATCCCGATGATGAAGCAAGAGATCATTAAGCCAGAGCGGGCAACTCAAAGATTCAGTCCCGTATGTCATTCCAACTCAGCCTACGGATATTTGACGTTCACGATAAAGGAAACGTACCGGAACGAGAAGTCTAAGAATCTCCTTCTCGTACCGAGACGATTTGGTTTGCGTCCAAAGAATCGAAGCGCTGCGTCGCCCCACCGAGCCATCGCACGACTACGTTTTGCACTGAGTCTGCATCCCCAAGTCCATAATGAAGACGTGGGTCTCTCGAAGATAGGTAACTACTTGCGCGTTGTACCACTCGAGTAACAGTTCGCACGCCTATCTCCAACGAAACGGAAGCTCCGATCGCTGGCTTACCAGCGCTATCGCGCACGTCAAACATCAACCAACGACCTGTCGAATGGGACTGGTTGACCAAGAGCTTGGCTGGCTGGTCTCTATCCACTAGAACGATCTCGAGTCGTCCGTCATCGTCAACATCTCCAACCGCAGCTCCGCGGCTCGTATTAATCGCATCCGAATGTTCGATCAATTCGAATCTACCTTCTGGCGTCCCTCGATAGAGCGAATTTGGTTCCGCAAATTTATCGCCTCTATGTGGTTTCGACAGTCTTGTAACGGCGCCGTTAGCTTCGAATACATCTAACCAGCCATCGTTGTCTAAATCGTCCACTATCAAGCCGAAGCGTGTATAGCGCTGCGTGTGGATGCTCAAGCCAACCTGAGCCGTGATATCGCGGAAATAGTCACCTTCGTTTCGAAAGACGTAATCCGGCTCAGTGGTGATATGTACGATCATAACGTCTTGATCTTGGTCATCATCGAGATCCGTTGCGACTACACCCATCCCAGCTCGCGCAACTCCATGTTGATCAACCGCGCAGTTCCATACCGCTGCTTCGTCTACAAACCGAAAATCTCCTTGATTTAGCCACAAATTGTTTGGTGATGTGTCGTTGGCAACTAATACGTCCAATAATCCGTCATCATTGAAATCAGCGGTGACAATTCCTAAGCCATTACCCTTAGAGCCTAATACACCCGCTGACCTCGTCATGTCTACAAAACGGCCATCCCCGTCATTGCGGAAAACACGGTCCTGCGCCGGTGCGTTGTAGTGAGAAGGCGAACAGTAATCGCGACTACCGAGCATCATTTGATAGCACTCCGGCTCCATCGCTTCGCTCCACTCAATGTAGTTCACAACCCAAAGATCAAGATCACCATCTCGATCGAAGTCTGCAAAAGCGGTAGCTGTTGACCAATCTTCAAGTCGGAACCCAGCACTATCCGTGATGTCTCTAAATTGGTTTTCTCCTTCGTTTAACAGTAGGACGTTACTACCCAGTTGTGTGACGAATAAATCTGGCAACGTGTCGTTATTGATATCCCCAACCGCAACTCCCATGCTATAGCCAAGATTCCTTGATGCATCACCCGCTTCAAGCAAATCGAACTGACCGGAACCGTTGTTTACGTAAAGCTTGTTCGCGTGATCTTCCGACTGTTCGTCGAGTGATCCACTCTGTAAGAAATAAAGATCCAGGTCGCCATCCTGCTCCACATCAAACAGCGCCACACCGCCACCCATGATTTCTGGTAATCGATGATTAGCCGTTCCACCGGAGAGGTAGGTGTAGCTAAGACCGCGCTGCCCGCTTTCGTCCGCCAATTCAATCTGAGACGTGCCGCTATCGAATTCAGCACATGCGGCGATAAGAACCGTTGATACAACGATTGACAGGAATTTCACTGACTTACGGTTTCTATTTGCATGCGTTTGATTCGTATTCGTTGCTCCTCAACCGACGCTAGCATCGCCGCGCTGGCACCGTGTAATTTCGCACTATCTAGGGCTTTAAGCGCTTCGTCTTCGTTTTGCAAAATCGTTTCCGCTCGAGCTAAATTAATGTAAGCCGGTACGTGTTCCGGATCGATAGACGTAGCCACTCGGTATAGGTTCGCCGCCTCCGGCCATCTATCCATAAATCCCAAGCAGATACCCAGATACGTGTAAAGGTCCGGATCGTCATCCTTAAGACCAATCGCTTGATCGAGAAGATTGCTCGCCTCGAGCCAGCGTTTCTCCTCCATCAATAACTGCGCTTTCTGCGAATATGCCCAATGCAGCTTCGGATCAATCTCGATCGCTTTATCTAGTTGCCGAATCGCACCTAGGCGATCTCCTTGAGCTCGCAACAAACTCGCTGCTCCGGTACGCAGAACATAAAAGTCAGGATGGAGTTGTATGCCTTCCTCTAATATCTTGAGCGCTTGGTTTGCTTCACCGCGCAATTCGTAGACACTACTAAGAAGGTGGAGGACATGTTTGTTAGTTGGATACTCGTCACGTAACTCTGAGAGCAGTAGAAGAGCTGGTCCGAATGCCCTCGAACGAATGAGTCGGACTGCTTGTGAAAGCTTAACGATCAGGTGGTCGACGGCGTGTTCGTTCTTTCTCTCCGCGACCGGATCTGCCCATCGAATCGGCGCTGCATTCGGCAACCCGCTGAGTAACTTCGAACCTAGCTCTCTGTCTCCCGACCGAATTAGTGCACTCGCGCGCAATCGCTGTACATTTACGTGTTGTTCTAGTTCTCCCGTTCGCGCAATCGCTGCGAGCGCGGCTATGGGGTCGTTCAATCCCATGTGCGCGTGCGCTTGCCCCAATTGCGTGTACGGATCATCCGAGATTTCTGCCGCATGCTCAAAACACGCAAGTGCTTCGTCGAATCGACTACTATCTAGCAAGAATTTCCCTTTTTGGAGCCATGCAGGTGCGTATTCAGGGTCTCTCTCAATCGCAGCTGAGACCTTTTCAATGGCTTGTTCAAGATCGAATCTTGCCGCTAGCAATATTGAGTGGTAATACGGCCAACTAAACTCGTCCGGTTGAAGTGTGGTAGCCAATTCATAGGCAAGAAGCGCTTCTTCGGAGAAGCCATGCAGCTCATAAATAACGCCTAGATTGCCAATGGCAGTCGGATCCGTTGGATCGGTACGAACGCGCGCCTGATATTCGGTGACTTTCTGTTGTACTTTCTCGTCTGCTTCAACGGTTTCCACGTTCGCTAAAGCTAACGCGCGTGACTCAACACTTTCAGCACAACTGATGAGTAATAGCGCTGCAAGTAATGCGCTAACACCAATCCCTACTGGGGAAAGTACCGTTGCGATTGCGCCGCGAAGCGCCTCGCACTGCCAGATATTCTGGAGAAACTGCAGGTTCATGAGCTGCGTTATTACACTCTAAAGGTCAACTGTGCGCTCATACTCGATTGCACGGGTACCTCGCCATAGCAACGACAAACATCAGCGCGATTCCTTTGCACTGCTCATTCGGGGCAAGAAACACCCGTTGCAAGAAACACCGCGATGATGTTTATGGGTTTGACCGAAACACGCCACTAGCGATGAGCGTCGTAACGGCACGCTCCACTTTAGCGTTGTTTGGATCAATTGCTTTGGCACGATTTATGGCGACCAACGCGTCCTCGTAGCGATGCATTTCACTAAGACTCAACGCAAGACTCGCCAGTACGTCAACGTTGTCAGGATCTAGCGAATTTGCCTTCGACAAATACGAAACAGACTGGGACCAATCTCCTTCGCCTCCTGTAATTACACCGAGCACGTAATAGGTATTGGCATCAGCTACACGGTGAGTAAGTGAAGCTTCCAACGTCTGCCGCGCCAATCCTGCCTTGCCTTGCGCTACGAGCAAGTTAGCTTTTGCGTCGTACGCTGGTACGAAATCGTTTTTTCGTTCAATCGTCTGATTGTAGTGTTCTAATGCGTCGGCTAGCTGCCCAACTGATTCGAACAACAGCCCAAGATTGAACGGTAGAAGGTGTTCGTCTGGGAATGCACTCAACCCTTCCTGCAACACGTCAATCGCTTCGTGAGGTCTTCCCAATCTAGTTAATGCGGCGCTATGCAGCTCAATGAGATGAGGCTCACCTGGATGACGTTCCTGCAGCGATTCAAGAAGCGATAGTGCATCCTGTGCGCGTCCGCCATTAATTAGGTTTTGTGCAAGAATGGACTCTCCACTTAAACCCCGCGTAAATTCAACGACCGCACCCGCAATCGGATCGGACCAAGATATCCTGACCGGCTTGTTGGAAACCTTGTCCGAGCTTTCAAAGATCGGCGTATTTCCTTCTGCTCGCTTTACTCTATCGAGAACGAGCTCTGCATACGTCGACAAACCTTCTTCGGGTAAAGCATCTATGTTCTGGACTGCAGCATCTATGTCACCTAATTCGAGTTTGCATTGCGCCATACCTAACACCAGCGGCACCCTCTCATCTATGCGACCAATCGCGGCCTCCGCGTGCTCAAACGTTTCACATGCTTCGGCGTATTTGCCAAGATCGAGAAGCCAAAATCCCTTCGCTAAATAGGTCGGTAAATAGGTAGCGTCTAGTTGAATGGCTTCGTCCATCAACTGAACTGCGTGTTCAATCCGACCCTGAGACGATTGTGCCAGACTTTCTAAATACGGCCATCGAACGTCTGCGGGATCGAGCTGTCTTGCTTGCTGGTAAGTCGAGATCGCAGCATCCGTGAACGTATTCGCATCGTAACCCATCGCTAATCGACCTCGATACATAGCCGATTTTGGATTCTCAATAACGTCACTCACCAAACTTGCGAGGAACTGACGGAGTTCCGGATCTGGCGTCTCCAAACTTGCGTTCACTGGATCCCCTACGTCTGAAGTCGATTGACCGCACCCGACGAGAGTGACTAATAAAGTTAGGAGACACAATCCCACAAAGCTGCGGTGGATAACGTCTTTTTTAAATCGCAAGTGCGCGACCCCGTAGTTCACGGACTATTTAGTGGACAAGCGCACAGCTCGTATCGATCACTTAATAAAAAAGTCGGTGATGGCGAACCATCACCGACTCTAAGGTTAGAAAAAAGGTTTTAGAAGGAGAACGTCACCGAAGTGTATCCCTGTCGACCCATGATGTTATCAAGATAGGACTCATGTCCTTGCTGTCTTAATGCAAGGTCAGGATACGTATCAAAGATGTTTCTCACCGCGACGTTCACGGTCATCTCGCTAAAGCCTAGCGTGTCAGGCCTACGGTACGTGTAGCTCGTGTCCCAATAGTGACGCGAGTCGATCTTGCACTGCGGCCAGATCCATCGGTGTGCACATGCATCCGATTCTGGAATTGGCACGCCGTCAGCGTTCGGTCGTCCGTTAATCACGCCTGCTTCCACTGCCTCATCCCAGCCAGCATTGAGCGTTGTGACACTGTCATGCCATCGGCCACTCAGCTGTAACGTGTGGTCGTTGTAAAACCAACGCAAGCCGACATTGAGACGGAATTCTGGGGCGGGTGCTAACGCATCCATCATTGACGCCGTACCACCATCGTTATAACCACCGATGGTGAACGAGCCACCACCTTGGTTGTGATTACCGACGCCGTCGATCTCAACGCCCGCAAGCGGATGTTCAGCTTCATTCGGGATATTGGGATCATCCTTATACAAGATATTTCTCATACTCAACAGCTGCGTAGCACTGGCGCTTAAACCAAATGTGCCGTAGTCGCCGCCGATCATAGGAATGTCTTCTGCGTCAAACGTGTACGTCAATGCATAGATGATCGTTTCGGTCGTCTGTTTGCCCTGTTGTAGCCAAGGCTGGTCAACGTCGGTCAAACCAAGACCCGTTGCACCCCGACTGCGAAGAACGCGAGCGTTACCGATGCCTGTACCACCTTCGCCTCGTCCGTTTTTCGCACCAGAGTTAACCCAGTCAATGGCCGCTTGAATTTTGCATGCGGCTTCTTCAGGGTATAGCTCAACGTAGGAAAGCGGCGAAATGAGACGCCCTGGACCGGTCGGGTCAGCAGGATCTTCCTCAAACAACCATGGATGTTCTGCTTCCGTCACGTTCGTTGGGTCGAACCACTTTAACGGCGTCCCAGGTCCTGGGCATTGCCGCGTGGCGTACCACTCATCAATACCAATCTCATTGACATTCACGTTTCGTGCCGCACCTGCTTGCTCAGCTTTGCCTTCAAATACGACGTTCGTGTAATCGACATCGATCACCATCGTCCCATCAAGCAACTTTAACGAGACCCCCGCATTCCATAATTCTGAGAACTCTGGACCAAGGTCTGAGTTCGGACCTGCAAACGCATTCACGTTTGGTGCAACCACCGACATCCCTTCCAATAGACACGCGGGATTATCTCCAGAAGCTAGCTCCGGGAAGTTGTAACAGAGATAGTCACCCACCGTCTGTGGCGCCGGGGTGCCGATTGCTCGTTGTCCACCGTATTGTCCTGGTTCGCCAAATAGCGCATACAGACCAGGCGTCACAAAACCTTCCGTCGCACTCGCGCGAATCGCCAACCAATCGGTTGGGGAATAACGCATTGCAATCTTCGGAATAGTCGTCGTGAACGTGACCTCACCAGGTTGTCCGATGACACCGTAGGTGAAGATTTCAGCGTAGCGACCTGCAATTTGCACTTCCATATCACCAAGGAGATCGTCCTGGATAAGCGGCAACTGCAGCTCGGCATAGATCGCCGACGAGCGTTGACCACTCACACGGAATCCACGCTTACCGCCACCAAGTGCGGATTGGTTGATCACACTGGACCGATATTCTTCCGTCTCTTCACGCCAGTGCGTACCGATCGCAAACCCAACAGGCGCGTCGTTGTACGGCAACGAGAAGAGATTCGAGTTCGAAGCGGTTAGGTCAAACAGATCCATGCCAAGGGTCTGCAGGTTGTACTCCATCGTAATACCTGCATTCCGGTTCTCAAACTCAGTATTAACTGCTTCATGATCTGCTGGCGTCCAACCTGGATCGTCCTCATCCGGGAATTTATTGGAAGGATCCCCAATGAACTGACCGTCCGGGGTGTGTGCCAAGTAAGAGGTGCTGAATGGGTTCCAGCAAGCTTCCAGATTCTGGTCGTCACCGCCACCCTGACAGCGTAGCGAATCAACCGTCAACCACCATTGCGGTTCAGGATACTGTCGTTCGCGTTTGCCTCGAGCATAGACGAAGTCACTGTTAACGATCCACGTCGTGTCAGGAATCTGAATCTCAGAACCTAAGCGTAATCGGATGTTGTCGCGTTGTGCGCGTCGTTGATACATCCCAATTCCGTGACCGTCTAGATCAGTCCACTCGATATTTAGGTTTCGTGTCTGCTTCGGATGTACATTCAAGTCGCCATCAGGCATACGCACATCTTCAAACAGGCGGATACCACCGCTTCCCATTTCCGCGAAGTCGCCATCAAAGCGATCCGGGATGCCGTCATTGTCGGAATCCGTCTCAGCACTCAGCAGAATAACTCGCGCTTCAGGCATTCGTTGAGCGTTGAAGTCTGCATCTGGAATCCCATCGGGAATCGGTTCGCCGTTCTCGTCAACGCTACCATCTAGGCTAGTTTCATCGGACAAATCCCAAGTTCGATCCGGGATGCCGTCGCCGTCTGCATCCTGTGCAAAGACGTAAAGCTCGCCTGGTTCCTCGCCGTACTCGTACAGACCATTGCCATTCAAGTCGACCCAACTCAGATCCTTCAGGTCAGTCGTAAACCCAGGGTGCGCACGCGCGTCAGCAGGAATCGCGGAGCCTTCACCAAAGACGGCACCGGTCGTGGGGTCATACCAGGTGTTATGAGCGATCGCGCGGAATGGATTTCCGGGGTTCGAGCCGATCGCGATCGGTACCCGGTTGCCATACCAAACGCCAGACGGTGTTTCGTCTAACCCACCTGTCACGTCACGCGTGTAGTAATCAAGAATCGTCAGACCGATTTCACCGTGAATACTCACATAGTCATTGAACTCATGCTCGAAGAAAGCGTAGCCTTTGTATTGGTCCGATTCCGCTTGCATGTCCTGCATGTCGGAGATGATGTTCCGACAGTTACCACCACCGCCCCAAGGGGTCACAATCCCATTTAAGAAACTGCCGCGCTTGTCATAGTCGTTCTTTACCCATTGCCAGTTTTGTACGACCGGCTCGCCAGTCCTGGAGTCAATAACTTCTACATCAGCACCGTCAAGGACGACACGCTCATCCACGGTTCCGTTATCGTCATACCCTGCGCCGAAGCCATAGCCACAACCGGGATCAGGGAATAAGTTGCTCCATTCACCAGACTCCAATTGACGCCAATCATCACCTAATGTACCCAAGGAATCCGCAAGTCTGTTCCCTGCGCCATACAGTCGATTTGCAGGCGGAGGTCCGAAGTTTCGTTCGCCCATGGAGTTGCGCACAGGAACGCGCCAGTCTGATGGGTTACTTCGTCCGCCAGCATCTGACCAACCAGGAGCAATTCGGTTATTCCATGGGTTTTGCAAACCAACAATGTACTCAGGTCGCTCAGTATGAGCCATCTGTGAGATATCTCGCAATTCCAACGAGAACACAGCTTTGGTTCGCTCACCTTGCGCGCCCGCAAGCATCGACAACCCTTGGTTAGGTGCGCCACCGCGCAATGCCATTTGGTTGTTGTAGTTGATGCGTAGCCCTTCGAAGTTCTTATTCGGAATGATGTTGATAACACCAGCAACTGCTTCTGCACCGTATAACGCGGATGCTCCGTCTAGGATCGTTTCGACCCTACCGATCGCAATCTGCGGGTAGGTGTTGGTTACGTCGACACCAGTTCGACGTCCCCAAGTATTGGTATCAGCAGGTAGTCGATGTGAATCCATCATTGTCATCGTGGCGCGCGCGCCCAATCCGCGGATATTGGCCCAGACTTCTGAACCTTGGTTCCACTGTTGGTCGTCGGCGGCGTCACCTTCAAACGGAGCCGCATTGGCGTTAACGCCAAATTGGAACGTTTGGTCGAAAATGATGTCTCCCATATCGGGTGTGCCGGCGAGTTCGATATCGAGCTCGTCTGTCACGTGCATTGGCGATGGTAAGTCGAAGTTATCGCGACGGATAAAAGACCCCGTCACGATGAGTTCTTCCACTTCCTCCGCTTCTTCCTCTTCGTCCTCTTCTGCGTCATCGGCTTGCTGCCCGAACGCGCCAGAAGACCACATGAGGCCTGCAACAGCGACAAGTGACACCCACTTGTTGAAGTGATTCTGCATGGGTTCCTCCCCTTTTTTCTACCTCTATTTTCATAAAGGTCCGCCCCGAATAGGTGTGACCTTCCCAGCTCACACAAGTAATCGGAGTTTTGCAGTGGTGTTTCTAAATGTTTCAAGCTCATTTGTCAAGAGAAAACGCTACTTTTTTTCATTTTTGTTGTCCAATGGGTGAGTCGTTGTCGCCGCGAATTCGTCCATTAATCAGAGCATCGCAAGCAATTTAGCTTGGTGGCATCAGCGGTTTCGCGAATGCACGACTTGTCAAATCCACCCAATCATTGCTCGAGAAGTCGCGAAAACTGATCCACGTAGAACCGCGGGAACTCAGACGCAAGCATTAATCCCAACTCGCTCAGTCTATGACATGCAACATACCTGTTCAGATTGGCTCCTCTCACTATCGGCTCTTAAAATCTCATCGCAACGCCGAAATCGCGTGAATCGAATGTGTCTGAAGGCATTGATAAGACACGAGTACCCCAATTCGGTAGTCAGTCACGCTGCCACTTTCTTCATCCTATTGCTCCTTATCTCTTGCACAACTGAAAGCGAAGAGGCACAATCGAGTAACTCTCAATACGATCCCTTACCAAAGTCTGTCATTTCACGCATTTCTGACGAGTCTCTCCGAGACTATATCGTTACCCTAGTCGAAAAGGTGGCAAAAAGTGATTCGAGTAGCGAAGCGATCGGTCGCTTGGCTATGGCGTATGACGCGAATGGTTTCGACGACGCGGCGGAATCTGCGTATCGAACCACCGTAACTAAATATCCCAATCAGTTCAAATGGCAATATTTATTCGCCTTACGCTTACAGAAGAATGGTGATTTAGAGAGCGCTATAGAAGTTGCGGAGGAGGCGATCAAACAAAACGACGCGTACCCCGCGTTGTATGTCAGGCTCGGAAGTTGGTTGTTGGATCGCGGCCAACCAGCGGCCGCGAACGATGCTTTTGCGCGCGCGGTTGAGCTTGGCGCCGGTCCTGCCGCAGAACTTGGTGCTGCTCGCTCACTTCTGAAGTTAGAAGATCATTCGGGTGCGCTCAAGATTCTTAGATCGGTCGTGACTCGTACAAGCCATCCAGTTGCGTTTCGGTTACTTAGCGACACATGGCGCGTATTAGGCGACGAAGAAAAATCCCGCGAGTATCTTGAGTATGTAACCCAAGCCAAGTCAATGTGGTTTGATGATCCGTTATTGGCTGAGATGAGGGAACACACACGCGGCAAAGGTGAACGTATGCGCGACGTCGAACTGATGCTCGGAAGCGGCTTGGTCGATGACGCTTTGCTCGCACTCAAAGCACTAGATTCAGAAGTTACGCCCGATTTCAATTTGCAATACCACTACGCGTTAGCCTATTTTCAGAAACAAGCATTCGATCAGTCCGAACAGCACCTCAAAAGGGCAATTGAGCTCGAACCGGTGCACTATCCGTCGCATTTGCTGTTGGCTTCTCTGTATCAACGGCGAGACGACAACGTTAACTCCGCGCATCACCTTGAACACGTCGTCAAAATCTATCCGAAACTTCAAATCGCACATCAAGAACTTGGATTCGTGCGTCTACGTCTCGGCGATACTGATGGTGCATTAGAGAGTCTCGAAGCCGCGATCGCTCTCGACTCTACCGCACCGAACGTCCATTACTACGCTGGCGTGATTCTAGGAGAACGTGGATCTTGTGATCATGCGATGAGGAGATTTGAAACTGCGCTCGCACTTGATGAGCATCACGAAAAGGCTCGAATAGGTATCTCGGAATGCGTTCGCGCACTAGCTCCGTTAGATTCAAACAACGCAAACACGCCGAACGAATGACCTCTCTCCGAAGTTCGTTTGTTCGATTCAATGACTACCAATCCGCAACCCAGTTTTTTTTTGTGCTGTGCTCCACACTGACAGTTCTTTCGTGCGTGGAAGAACCGAGTGGCACACATACCGCACCCAACATTTGGTTTGACGAGGCCGCGACTACTAGAGGGATGACGTTTTCCCATGTCAGCGGTGCGAACGGCGAATTCCACCTACCTGAAATCACGGGTGGCGGGGTCGCGTTACTTGATGTCGAAAACGACGGGGATTTGGACGTCTACTTCATCCAAAGTGGCTTCCTTCACAGCGAACAACCCGACTCGCGCCGTAATGAACTCTACCTCAATGAACGTGATGGCATGTTTCGCAAATCGGAGCGACTCGACGATCACGCCGATCCAGGTTACGGCATGGGTGTTGCTACGGGTGACTATGACAACGACGGCGACGTGGATATTTACGTCACAAACGTGGGTAGGAACACACTGCTTCAGAACGATGGCTCTGGCGCATTTACCGATGTAACGACAATCGCAGGCGTTGGTGACGAGAGCTGGGGGACCGCGGCCTCGTTCGCAGACTTTGATCGAGATGGCTTCCTAGATCTATACGTCGCCAACTACCTACATTGGGATCCGTCAACAGCATTGGACTGCTACGCCACCAACATTGAGACCTACTGCGTACCACTACACAACTACGCTGCGATGGATCGAGTCTTTCGCAATAACGGCGATGGAACATTCACGGATCGTTCACTCGTAGCAGGCTTAGCTGTGGCATTTGGAAACGGCTTAGGCGTAGTTAGCGTAGACGTGAACAATGACGGCTGGGTTGATATCTTTGTCGCAAACGATTCAATGGTCAATCAGCTGTGGATCAATCAAGGAGACTTCACCTTCGTCAACGATGCTTGGTACTGGGGATCTGCGATGGATGATCACGGCATCGAGAAAGCCGGCATGGGAATCGCAACTGCAGACTTCGATGGTGACGCTGATTTTGACGTCCTAGTGGTGAACATTGAAGAGCAAACCGATTCGTATTTCCGCAACGAAGGCACCTATTTCACCGACGCAACTGGCGTTGTGAGTCTAGGTGCACACAGTCGCCGCTATACGCGTTTTGGACTGATCGCATCTGATCTGGATAACGACAGTTGCTATGACCTATATCAGGCAAACGGCAGCGTATATCACGACGAGGAAGATCTACAGAAGCTCGACTATTTCGAGGAACCGAATACTTTATATCGTGGTACTTGTGACGGCCGTTTCGAGTTGGTGTCACCAGAGGGCGGCACCAAACAACCCGTGATACACACGAGTCGCGGGATGGCGATTGGAGATTTGGATGGCGACGGTCGTCAAGACTTGGTCGTCGTCAACAAGGACGCACCAGCATCACTACTGATGAACGTAAGAGTTCGGGAGGCCGGAGCGGGAAGCGTTCGCTTCCGCGTTCTAAATAAGTATGAGAGGGATGCCTACAACGCTAGAGTCACAGCATCTCTTGCGCAGAGAATCCTGACTAAACGCGTTCAAACGGACGGTAGCTACCTTTCAGCACATGATCCGCACGTTCACTTCGGTACCGGTGCAGCGACCGAACTCACGGACGTTACGGTTATATGGGAAGACGGTAAATATGAGTTATTTGGCACATTCGCTGTAGACGGCCTATACACGCTAATACGCGGGGACGGCGAAACAGTTCAGTAAGCAAATTCGAGACACACGCAGGGCTAGCCCCGAGTTTTATACGGTAGTGAACGACCGTGGCGATCCACAGTCGTCAATTCACTAATTCAGGCGGAATCCACCAGCTTGAATTGTCAGCAAACACTCGATCAGGTTTGGCGTTCGAATCGATTGAATCCACGACCATGCGCGCGTCTGGATCAGGTAGTAGTGGCTCAGCAAGTAGTCTAGCGTTTTCTAAATCTCCTCGTAAGAGGGCGACATACGCCTGTGCGGATTGAATGTCACGATCCGCGGCAGCCTTTGCCAAGGCGTCTAAGCGTTGTGCAGCGGCGACGAGATCACCACAAAAGGCATCGGCACGTGCGAGCGCTACGTGGGCCTCTCCCCAAGTGCTACGTAAGGTGACTGCTCTTTGCAAAGCCTCACGACCGTCACAGTGTCTCTCCGCTAATCGCGACAGCGCAAACCAATAGTAGAAGTATGGGTTCGACGGGTTTCGCTCGACTAGCTGCATGTAGTACTCCTGAGCGTGAGGATACAAAGCAGCTTGAAGTGACATAGCCGCGGCCAATGTACGGTAGAGGTCTTCGTCCGAGTCGAGTTCCACCGCTTTCTGCACTGCGACCAGCCCTTGAAGGTATTTCTCACCGTCCTCTGAATCACGAAACAGTCGCGCGAGAAAGAACCAAGCACTCGCCGCGTCTTCCCTAATGGCGAGAAATCGTTTTATCTCCGCCGCTGCCTTATCCAACTCACCAGTAAGTTCTAAAAATGCCGCGTACTTCAACGCATATTCAAGTTTCTCAGGTTCCAGCTGTGTCGCTTGCAACAATGCGTCGTGGGCGGCTTCCTTGTCGCCTCTCTGGAACGCCCAATCCGCAGCTTGACTAAAGAATCGCCCACTGCGGCTCAGTCCCGCTAACTCAACCATGAGAGGGTCCGTGAGAGGCGGAGCTTGCATGGATGAATTCGCCAACGGCGACCATTGATCCACTTTCGCTTGGTCACCCGTTTGACGGTACGCAGTTACGAGTTTGTAAGCGATCTGCCCGTTGTTCGGCGCGAAAACCGCAGCTTTCTCAAGTTGCTCAACGGCAGCCGTCCAATCTTCGCGCGCAAGAGCTACATTCGCGACACCTACCATGATGGCTGCAGAGTCAGGGTAAACTCGTTGCGCATTGAGGAACGCAGACTCGGCACCATCGACATCGCCTTGAAGTAGCTTGAGATTGCCAAGACGATACCAGGCAGGAACGTAGTCTGGATTACTAAGCACAACTTGATCTAAGTGTGCAACCGCTTCCGCCGTGTTACCTCTTTGAAGCACGATGATCGCGAGTAGATATCGGTATGCATACACCTCATCGTTACTTAGTGCGTCAATATACGCTTGCTCTGCCGACGCTAGCATCTGTTGTGCGTGATAGATGAAAGCGAGCTGTCCGAGGATTTCGGCGCGGGCGTTAGGATCTGTCTCCGACTCTAACTGCGCTTCCGAATGTGCTTTCATACGGCGAATGTCGTCTGCTAGCTCTACAGGTAGGAATTGCAGTTCAGTCTCAACATCCTTAGCCCAAACATGAACGGTTAGCAACATTGAAAGCAGGACCAGCGTGAGACGATGGAATTTCATTTGCAACATATCTAACGAGCCAGCACGTGATATTGATTAACTGCCAGGGGACCGAAGGTTCGCGTGTCGCCGTCCGACCACGTTACACGAATTTGAGGTTGAATAGTCTCTTGCCCTAAACCAAAGACAATCCTCGGATCGTTCGCGGATGCGTAACTTCCATCCGTTCGAACGGTACGACTCACACAGCGTTGGCCGACAATGCTCAATGTCGCGTGATACGCGACGGTATTCTGATCTTTCACTATCAAGCCGACCCAGTTGTTGTTCGTGGAGGCGACGTTCTGGTAAACACGTAGCGGACCATCATTGTTAGCTACCAAAATGTCCGAATCCCCGTCGTTATCGAGATCGGCGAATGCAACACCTCGGCTAGTCTCTACACTCTCAACGAATTCGTCATCCAAGATTTCGGTGAATTGCCCACCACCTACATTAAGCCAAAGTTGATTGCGTTGACTAAGGGGTGAGAGTTCGCTCGCACGGTCCGCGTTGGCAATGAGAGACACGGCGCCGTTTGCAGCTAGCAAGTCCAAATCGCCATCAAGGTCCATGTCCACCCACCCCGTACCAAATCCCGTATACGGGTAACTGGATGCACCAAGTTTCGCACTATTTGTCGCATCAACAAACCAACCCTCACCTGAATTTCGAAAAAGTGTATTGGTCTCCGACGTCAAATTCGTCATGAAGAGATCTACATCACAATCGTGATCAAAATCTCGCGCATCGACTCCCATGCTCGCTTCGGGTTTGCCGTCGCCGTTGACAGCGGTACCGCTGTTCATGGCAACGTTTTCGAATTTGCCATTGCCTAGATTGCGCCATTGAAAATTGACCGTTGGATCATTTGCAACGTATAGGTCAATAAGACCATCGCCGTCAAGATCTGTGCTTATGACACCTAATCCGCCGCCGACGCTTGATTGAATATCCGCGCTCATCGAGACATCCCGGAACGTACTGTCGGTTTGATTCACGTAGAGTTGATCTGGGGTTGGTTCGTATGCTGTAGGCGCACAGTAGTCGGATCTGAGGGAGATACCCAAGCATTCTTTGTGCAGCGCAGTGGTAAACCTCACATAGTTCACCACGTAGAGATCAAGTGCACCATCACCGTTGACATCGGCGAATGAGCCGGCAATGGACCAATCCGTCCCAATCAGACCTTTTTCATTGCCAGCAGATTCAAACGTACCATCGCCACGATTCAACCAGAGTTCGTTTTCACCAAAGTTAGCGAGAAAAACGTCTACGTCACCATCAAGATCGATATCGCCGGTTGCGATTCCCATTCCGTATTGGGTCGCGTCAACGTTCGCTTGATCAGGTATTCGCTCGAACAGCAACTTTCCGTCTCTTGTTATGTTTCGATAGAGTTGGTCAGACGGCAGCAGTTTGTCGCGCGCATCGAGCGGACCTCCTTGTATGGCCCAAACGTCTAGTAAACCGTCGTCGTCCACATCGAGCACGCCTACCCCTGGACCCAAAATCTCGGCTAGCCAGAGTTGCCCACGCTGACCGTTTTGATGGACGAAGTCTAGATTCGAAGCGCTTGTGACGTTTTTAAAAATCTCAGCTTCAGCAAATTCACTCGAAATTGCAATGAGCGCACAGAGTATGTGGACAGTTCTTGAAGCTGTCGACAATGGCTTGATTGACTTCCTTGCTGTCGGTGTACTTAGTTAGCTATACAGCCGTGAACAAAATTCTCATTGCGTAGGCCTAAACCTAATTCGAGACGATTTCAGTTGCCACCTTGGCGCTGAATCGGTGGGGCAACGGGTTCAGGCGCTGTAGTCAAGTTATCTAAACCCGCAAAAGAGGAGAATTGGTCAGGTGGAATGATCTTGTCGATATAGTATTCCTGCATTTCCGCAATTTCTAATGCGGATAGCACGGCAAATTCGTACTCGAAAAAGCACCGATTCTTCGCAATGAATGTACCTGCGTGTTTCGCAATATCGCACACCACGTTCTGATCAAAATTACCGTACTTCTCGACGTATTGTTCAACCACACGCTTAAGCGAATCCATGTGGTGCGGGGGTACAGCCGCCATTAACTCATCGTAATGACGTTGAATGATCGGCGTCGTCTCCCCATGAGCAGCAACTCCCATCCACCCAATACCTACTATATCGCTACGTCGAACGCCGCCGAGACCGTGAAGGTAGAGATGGGCTAACCGAGCCTGGGAATCCTTGTAACCGTGTTTCGCTGAAGACATTAAATACGGAAGCGCTTCCGCATATTCGCCGCGCGAGTACAAGAACATACCGCGACGATGGTCGAGGTACGCTCGTTGTTCTGACTCGACCGAATCCACTGCCTCTCCCGTCACGATCAGATGCTCCATGCCCGATTCGATCTTGGTCTTTTCGGGAACGTCGAATTGGGTATGGCGTTCTGCGCCAATAATCGTGAATGAGGCCGCCAGTAGGATGATCAAGGCGGAAAAACGCTTCATCAATACACGTTGCTTCTGGATTGCGTTGTTCACGGCCGACACACCATCAGTCAATATCACAATCTTATCACCGCATGACCAGATCAGAGCCAGTGCTTCAACTGTTAGAAACCGCCGCCGGGACCACCGCCACCGCCGGGACCACCGGAGTTACCACCACCGGAACCACCGGTGCCACCGAAACCACTGCTTCGATAGTTCTCCGCATAGTCGGTTATCTGGCCATCTGCGCTAAGTGCCCCAAAAGTCTCAGGATCCAGCTGGTCGCGGTACTTGTGCAGATCATCAAATGTACAGATCAGTCGGGACATTCTGGTTCCAGCACGTCGCGTCTGTTCACAGGACACACTTGTTGCATCCGGACCGTACTTTGCGACGTACCCATCAACCAGTTTATCGATCATTGGTTGCTGCGCTGGCGTGATCGCGTTGTAGACCTGCTCATAGGTTTTGCGATAGGCCGGTTCTGTGTTGCCATGCGCCGCAACCCCCAGCCAGCCCACTCCACGCGTGGTATCACGCGGTACGTCACTGCTCCCAGTCATACCAAGTAGAATGGCGCCAAGTTGTGCCTGCGACCGTTTCATGCCGCCTTTTGCAGCAATTTCGAGATGCTCCACAGCCTCGCCATATTTCTTTTTACGATATAGCTGGCCTGCTGTGACGTGGGCATTCATGATTTCGACCATCTCGGTTGGACCTGGTCCCGCCGAAGCCTCGTCAGTGCCTTCACCTACCGCTAGCGAAGTGGGGGTTATAGCTATGGCGAAGCAGATCAGAAGCGTCTGCCTGATCCATTGTTTCGTAATGTTCATCGTTTGAGAACCCTCAATTTCATTGACTTTTACTGCTATCAAAGTCGGTTGTGTGTTTCTGAATCGAATTCGTCGCCTTCTCGGTCACGACCATTAGAACGGCACCGTGCCACCTCCGCCTACAGTCGTATCGATTTCGACACCCGGAATTCCTAATGTATCAGCGGGGTCGCGATACTCGATCTCATCGTCGTAGACACATCTCATATGAGCGATATGCGTACCAGCGGCCCGGTTGATGTCACACGTGACACCTGTTGCCTTACTCCCGTACCTCGAAACATATTCCTCAGTAATGTCCTCGACCATTGGCATGTTCTGTTCTGGAATCTTCGATCTCAGATCCTTCCAGTAGTTCATGATCTCCGGATGAGAATGCCTTGACGCCGCGACACTCAACCAACCAACCGCTTTGACCCAATCTCGTTCGACACCACCAAGGCCTTTCTGATAGATATATCCTAGGCGGGCTTGAGACATTTTGAACCCTTCCTGCGCCGATTCAAGTAAATACGGGTACGCCTTCTCGTACATGCGTAGTTTGTAGTAGTAACCGCCCATGTTTCGTGAGTCATAACCTCTTAGGATCTGACGAGGACCTTTCAATCTATCCCGTGTACCTTGCACGATCAGTTCTTCCTCGATTTGGTACTCGCGATCGGTTCGAGCAGCAATGGTCTCTTCCGCGATGGCGTCGTCCTGCGCGGGCGATGCCACGTTGAAGGATAGAGCCAAAACAACGAGTAACAGGGAAAGCCTTGGCGATGGTTGGGTCGCTGTCACATCAAATGCGGTGTATTCGCAGGCGCTTTCGTGTTAGTTGCTACGTAAATTGTATGGAAATGTGTCGCGTAGTCTCTCAGCCATACATTCATGCGAACTGTGTTTTCTGCCTACATTGAACACACAACGAAACCGCAGAAATCGATCTTGAGTCAGTCGTACTTCCGCAATTCGGCGATTTCACGTTCGAGATTCCGCGCTTCCGGAGTGGGGTCAATGGCGATCGCTTTTTCAATGGCGTTCTGTGCCTCGAGGACTAAATCTTTCTCTAAGAAGACGACCGCTCGGAAATACCAGAGCATACCTTCGTTTGGCGAGACTTGCTCAAGCGTATCAAGCGTTTTCTCCGCTTCGTCATATCGATTCAATACAGTCAGTAATCGCGTGTAGCCAATTAAGTTCTGAACGTTTTGCGGTTCAAGCGCTATGGCTTGACGGTACGCTTCCAACGCCGTTTCACGATCGCCTCGTTCCCATGCTCGACGTGCCGCGGATATGAAAAACGTCGGATTCGTGCTGTATTGCGCCACCAAGGACAACATCGGATCTTCTACGACAGGTGAGAACTGATTAACTCGTCTACCCAACCACATCTGACTTGCATTCAAGTCACCGAGTTCGCGCTCCACTGAAGCCAAACGGTACGCGATCTGACCAGCCTGTGGCTGGAGTCGATATGCATGTTGGAGCGAAGCCTTAGCGTTCACAAATTCAGCATCGAGTATTTGGGCATCTGCGAGCGTCATATGAGCAATCGCCAAATCCTCATCCAGCGTCAGCGCGGTGGTCAATGCTTCTTTGGCTTCGGCAACGCGACCAGCTTTTAACAATGCTTGTCCCAAGCGATACCAAATAATCGCGACCTCACGCATCGTACTTGTCACCACGATGAGATCGTCAATGGATTCCCCCACGCGACCCAATTCCCCGTACGCGATGCTTCGCAAATAGAGCCAGCGCGGGTCTGAAAGCTCTGTCAGCGCGTTCGAGTAGGCTGCGATCGACTGTTCGTGCATGTTGTGGGCTTGTAGCAACATACCGAGTTCACCCCATCTGTTCGCGACCAATTCTGGACTCAAATTAACGTCGCTTTTGAGTGCCGCTTCATAGGCCGCGCTTGCGATGGTTGCAAACGGTTCTTCAATGCCTTCAAGATAAATCTCGTTCGCGGTCTGTGGCGTCGTGAGCACCACCGCAATTGCGATTAAGATGAATCTCGCTCTAAACAGCACCTACTTTACTGCTCAGATTGGGTCAAGACGTGGTACCTGTCGATTGCCAAGTTTGAAAACGTTTGATTCGCGCCGCTTGGCCATTTCACGTGCAATGTTGGTAGCGTAGCGCTATCACCTAGTCCGAATATCAAACGCGGATCGTGTGCAGAAGCGTAGCTCCCATCAGTACGCACGACCTTTCGTTCCTTTATGTCGCCTTCAAGCCACGCAACCGCACCGAATGCGTCACGACCTAAGGTCAATAAACGCACGCCAAGCCAGTGATTTGCCTCGCCGTGGGTGCTGGTCGAGATATTCTGTTGAATCCGAAGAGGACCGTCGTTGTTCGAAACGACAAGATCGACATCGCCATCGTTGTCGAGGTCACCCATCGCAACACCGCGGCTTACATCCTCAAATTGACTTAGCGTCGTCGCGTCGTTCTCTTCGAACTTTCCGGCACCAGTGTTGACAAAAAGTTGATTCGTTTGTCGTAACGGTGGTTCTATTCGCTTCGCAAGCTGCGCGTCAATCATCGAAACCGACCCGTTGGCGATAAATAAGTCCAGATCGCCATCGTTTTCCACATCGAAGAACACCGTTCCGAAGCCGGTCTTGGAAAAGCTTGACGGGGCTAATCCCGATTGAATTGATTGATCAGAAAACCACCCCGCATGTTCGTACACATAGAGTGTATTACTCTCCTTAATGTCGTGCGTCAAAAATAAATCCGGATCGAAATCCTGATCCCAATCTGCGACCGAAACGCCCATGCTCGCTTCGCGCATACCGTGGCCGTTCACTGCGACTCCGCTGAGTAAGGCGTCTTCAGCGAACTGGCTGCCGCCTTGATTCACCCAAAGAAAGTTCATCGCCATGTCGTTCGCAACATAAATATCGGGCACACCGTCGCCATTTAGGTCGTCGACAACTACACCCATTCCTCGTTCACGTGCACTCGCGATCCCAAACTCTTTCGACACGTCCCGAAATACACCATTCCCTTCGTTTAACAACAGCTGATCTGGAGTCGGATCAAAATTACTAGGGGCGCAATAACCTTTTCGCGTGGACAAGCGTCGGCAAACCTTGTATTTCTCAAGTGGCGGAAATTCCATGTAGTTAGCGACGAAGAGATCAAGCCAGCCATCCCCGTTCAAGTCCGCAAGACTCCCTGAAATCGACCATTCCGAGCGCTTTAAGTGAACTTCGTCGACACGCATTTCAAAACGTGTTCCCCAGTTGCGGAACAGCTGGTTTCTGCCGAAATTCAACGTGATGACATCCACGTCCCCATCGTTGTCGACATCTCCTGTGACGACACCCATACCGTACGAGTCCGCACCGAGGCCTGCGGCTTTCGTCACGTCCTGAAACTTTAGCTCCGAACCTTCGGTGATGTTGCGATATAGGCGATCGCTCGGTAAGTCTCCGGTGCGATCTTTCAGTGGTCCACCTTGTACGACCCAAATATCCAGTTTACCGTCGCCATCGTAGTCCAACAAACCAACACCCGCGCCTGTAATTTCCAGCGTCCATCGCATGCCAATCGCCCCACTCTCGTGAACGAAATCGACACCGGCTTCGGTAGCTACTTCACGAAACGCAATCTCAGCGTTCACACAAAATGGAATGATGGCGCACGCGAACCACAACATCTGAACGCGTCGCGTGCGATCTAGTAGCGATGCTTTAAATTGGGGAAATGTCATGGCTAAATTATTGTGGCTACAAGGGTAGATCAACCCAACTCGCAAAAACATTTGACGCACACGGTTATTTAGCTGCTAAAATCCTTCCTACCAAAGGCATTACGCCAGCGCGACCGTTGTTCTGACGGTTGTCAAATCCTTTTTACTTTCCTCCATTGCGCCATCGCTGCGCAACGTTTTTCCTTCGATTACGCAAGCTAACATGGTGAATTTATCAGACCTTAAACAAAAACCAATCGACGAACTACTCACTATCGCTGAAGAACACGGCGTTGAGCATCTTCATCGCGCTAAACAACCAGAAATCATCCTAGGCATTCTGCGCAAACTAACGAAACAAGGCGAAGATGTTCGCGGTGAAGGTACGTTGGAAATTCACGACGACGGATACGGTTTCCTACGTTCACCATTCACCAGCTACCAGGCTGGACCAGACGATATCTACGTCTCTCACACCCAGATTCGTCGTCTTGGTCTACGAACTGGTGACAGTATCTCCGGCAAGATCCGCGCCCCGCGCAACGGTAATGGTGAGCGTTACTTCGCGCTCATGCGAATCGACAACATCAATCAAGAGCAGGTCGATACCAAACAACGCCGCCGTCAGATTCTGTTCGAGAATCTAACACCACTATTTCCTACCGAACGTCTTACTTTAGAACGCGGCAATGGCAGTACCGAAGATCTATCCGGCCGAATCGTCGACTTCATCGCGCCGATCGGTAAAGGCCAGCGTGGCTTAATCGTGTCGCCACCCAAGGCTGGCAAGACGCTTATGCTTCAGGCTATCGCCCAGTCGATTACTGCGAACGATCCAGCCGTCACGTTGATTGTGTTGTTGATCGACGAAAGACCTGAGGAAGTCACCGAGATGAAACGTCTCGTCAATGTAGAAGTGGTGGCGAGTACGTTTGATGAATCTCACAAACGGCACATCCAAGTCGCCGAAATGGTGATTGAGAAGGCAAAGCGGCTTGTTGAGCAGAAACGCGATGTGGTAATCCTGCTTGACTCAATCACGCGCTTGGCGCGAGCGTACAACACCGCGACACCGACCACAGGGCGTGTGTTGACCGGCGGTGTCGACGCGAATGCATTAGAGAGACCTAAGCGCTTTTTTGGTGCTGCGCGAAATATTGAAGAAGGCGGCAGCCTCACTATTGTCGCGACGGCTCTTGTGGAAACCGGTTCGCGGATGGATGAGGTGATTTACGAAGAATTCAAGGGGACTGGTAACCAGGAATTGCACCTTGAACGGCGCATGGCCGAAAGTCGTGTTTACCCTGCTATCAACATTCGTCGTTCGGGTACCCGACGTGAAGAACTGCTTCTAAGTGACGACGATCGACAACGCGTTTGGATTCTTCGGAAACTGGTCGATGAAATGGATGATCTTGAAGCGCTTGAATTCGTGATAAGTCGATTGAAAGAAACGCGAACCAACAATGAGTTTTTCGCGTCGATGAAAATCAACTAATTCAGTTTAGCGATTCGCGAGGTCTTGCTTCACGCTAGCCAACGCTTCTTTTGCTTGTTGGGTAGCGCCGCTTTCAAAATGTAGTTCGGCAAGCTCTAGCGCCGCTGCCATACCGCCTCCCAAACTCACACTCTGCTCGACGCACGTACGCGCAATTTCATTTCGAGAGAGGCGTCGGTTTAAGCGACCAACCGTGAGATGCAGCAGTGCATCGTCCGAGTGCTCGGCCAACCATCCCTCTGCTACCTTTAACTGTTTTTCAGCATTGCCTTGAAGTAGTCCGTATGTGTGCGCACATCGGCTCTCCCATCGTCGACTAAGTGAACGTTCGAGTTCACTAATTGCTTTCTCTGTGTCTCCTTTTTCACATAGTGCGTCGACATACGCCAACAACAGATCCCGTTCGTACTTCAGCTTGCGTGGAACGCCGTGCCAGACCTTCGCAATCGCAAGAGGATCTGCCTGCCGAATCCGGCCGATCCAACTTGTCTTCTTTAGCTCGTCGATTTCCTCGTCTGATATGTAGGAAAGTCGCGATAACACGTCCAGGTACTCGAGCGCGCCTACAAAATCCTCGACTTCGTGACAGTGCTGGACCAACACGCGCAAAGCTGGCGCGCATCGAGGATGTTGCTCTAAAAGCCTCCTGAGCTCGCGTAAGCCCTGGCGCTTGTCCTTCTGCCCCAAAAGCTCGCGGGCTTCTTCAAATCGCTGAAAAACGTGTAGTTTAGGATCACCGAGTCTTGCAGCGTGCCTACGAAGTTCTGACGCTTTTTCATCAGCTCCAATTTGGGACGCGAGTTCGCTCGCACGAAGGTAATGCAGTACCGGACTAGGACTTTGGCTAGCTGCTGCAACCAACAAACGAATTGCTTCGACGGTGTTTCCGTTTGTTTCTTCTTCAATCGCTTGAATAGTTTGGCGTTGCGAATTCGAAGATCGTTTCGTGGCAAACCAATCCGCGATTTTGGAGTTCTGAAACAATAACGAGTGTGCGAGTTTAAAAGAAAGGTAACCTACTCCAGCAACTAACAGGAGTGCCGCGATTGCCGCCCATACGGTGGTTTCGATCTCCCAACCACGAAGACCTATTACGACGTAGCCAGCGTCGGTAGCGATCAACGATCCAAGGAAAACAGCCAATACAGCGATTACCAGTACGACGATGACCCGCACGACCATCATTGGGGATCCTCGAATTCAGCGTGCTGCGCCGGTTGTACGTCCACTATCTCATCGAGCGCAGCGCGAATGGACTCGTATGGCGATTCAAGATCAAGACTCATCAATACCGCTAGTTCGTCGCGAATCGAGTCCAAAACTTGAACACCTTCGTCGACGCGCGCGTCAACACTCGCAATCGCCCTGCGTAGTGTCTCTCGGTAAGCGTCGAAATCTTCTCTCTGAATGTCGTTTCTCGCGCGCTCCAACAATACGATCAACCTCAGTTGTAGTCCGGCTTCAAAAGAGGATTCGTTGTTAGGGGTTGCTTCTATGTCTACGCGACGAACACGATATACGCGACTTAATCCATCGCCTAATTCACCCCAAAAGCCTTGCGATTCTGGTTCGTCGTGTACCGCGAACGAATTAGGTTGTGAAATATTGGATCGGCTCGAAGTCACGTCGATATTCATCGCAGCGATTACTTCCGTTAATTCGTTAAGCTGCTCGAGGACGATTTCAAGATCCGCGCGGCTAAAACGGGTAACTTCCGAAATCGCTTGCTCGAGCGCGCGAACCAGAGTGTTACTCATTCGGTTGACGATAGCAAGAGTTCGCGCACGCTCTAGCGCAGCGATTGCAGAAGTTGAATCATCTTCCTTATCAACAAGTACCAATGCCTTGAGCAATTCAAGCTGTATTGCGTCGATTAGACCGCGTTCAGCAACTGAAACGGGACTGGAAACGTCAGTTGAAACTCGAGGCGCTAGCGCAGTGTCGAGATTCTCGTTGGCAGGAGAATCTGATTCATCGACTTTCGCTTCAGGCGAGACTTCGTTGGTAGGAACTTCGCTTGCGTCGTCGAACTTTCGGAGATGTTGCGACGATTCGTCAATCACCACGATATTCTCTACCGTTTCCTCCACACCAACGTAGTCATCTATTACTGTGCGCAACGGCTCCTGCCAACGTAATGCTGCGATCGTGACACCAGCAAGTAGAACTACCGTCAAAATCGACCAGATCCAGCGTCTAGGTTCGGCTGAAACAGTCATCGTGTCGTGGATAGGCGTAGATTCGATTTCAGCCATGTTCGTTCAACTTTCGGATGACACGTGAGTACGAGCTGGGTGAAGCATTCCTGGCGACATGAATTCTCTCGAATCCCCGTAGTTTTGCTAGCTTTCCGATTCGCGCACTCGGCACAATTAGAGTGGGATCCTCCGTGCTAGTCAATGCACGTTGTCGTACTGTTTTCCAGTACGTTTGAAGTGACGTGACACTACTTAATTCAACCACGTCAATTTCGTCGTCTAATCTTGGTTTCCTTGAGCTGCACACACGACGATACACAGACCATACTCGAACTTTGTAGCCTAATTCTGCGAGACGAGTTCGTAGTAAGTTCCGGCCATCCTCACCACATACGATGAGAATGGAAGAACCAGTGCGCAAGGTAGTCGAGACGGTTTCCAAAATCCCTTCTGAACTCGGTCGCTCAGGGAGTTCGCACATGAATCCCAATCGACTAACGGCGCGCGCGGTCGTAGCACCAATCGCCATATGCCGCTGCGCCTTCACGACATCAATTCCGGCGTAACGGACTGCGTGCTGCGATAGATAAACCGCCAGATCGAAACATTCTTTTGGTGGCGACGCTGAAACTCCTTCGATAGCCAGAAGCGGTGCAATGCATGATCGAATGGAGACACGTCGGAAGTACCTCGCCATCGCTGATGCGCCAGGCTCAGTTCGTGTAATCCACACTGCGGTCATGTTGCACCAAGCAAGGTTGCGGCACCAAGTTTCAACAACCTTTGACCTGCCTCCTCGGCAGCCGCGCGCGCATCCTTGTGTTCGATCTCAGTTTGTATTGCTCGCTCACCTGAATCCGACAGCGCGATTGCCGTCAGCTTGTATACGAGATCAACTTTCTCGCAATGTACACCAAATGCGCCTGCGCAATCAGCACCAACAATTTCAGCAACCAAGCGCTCGGCGCGCGACGTGGTTTCAACATCGGGATCGCTGAGCTCCGAAAGTAAGGCAAGTATGTCCTTACGATCATCGCGAAACTCAGCCGCAAGAACGCCTTGTCCTACAGCAGGTACGAATACGTTCTTCGGCAAAATCGAACGAACCCGCTTCTCGAGTTCCAACCGCTCTAAGCCTGCAGCGGCAAGTACCAACCCATCTACTTCACCTTCATCTAATTTACGGAGTCGTGTCTCAACATTGCCTCGAATGGGAACTATTTCGCTCCTCTTGTAAACATAAGCAAGCAACGCACGCCGCCTACTGCTCGAAGTACCAATCTTCGAGCCAACAGGCAACTCATAGATCTCAAAATTACTAACGAAAACGTCCTGGGCGGAGCCACGCTCACCAATGCTCTTTAAGGTTAATCCCACCTCCAAGTGGATTGGGACATCCTTCATACTATGAACCGCGAGGTCAGCCTGATTGTCAACCAGCGCTTGCTCTAGTTCCTTGAGGAACAGTCCCTTCCCTCCTTCACTTTGTAATGTGCGATCCACTAGGACGTCGCCGGACGTACTCATAGGTAGCAGCTCACAGTTCATGCCTGAATTGCGGTTCTCGATGAGCCGCTTCACGTGATTGGCCTGCCACATCGCAAGACGACTGCGTCGCGTAGCAATACGAATGGTCTGTTGAGCCATTAGGTTAAGAGCATCTTCAATGCGATTTACACGTGAGGTCGACTGCAATTATTGGGGATGATGTGAGTACAGACATCTACACTTACCGCCACGTTCGACTGCAGAACCGCTAACACAAAAACGCATGACGACCAATAAACCTTGGGGCGGCCGATTCTCAGGCGAGACCAACGCATTCGTCGAGTCTTTTACGGCGTCAGTTCACTTCGATTCGCGTCTAGGCGTCGTCGACGCACGTTGTTCGAAAGCTCACGCCAAAACCTTACTCGAGTCTGGTGTTCTAAGCCAATCGGAATACGACGCAATTGTTGAAGGTCTGGAGAAGATCATCACACGTATCGAAGCCGATGACTTTCCCTGGGATCCGTCGCTTGAAGACGTACATATGAACATCGAGGCAAAGCTCATTGAATCAATCGGTGAACCCGGACGGAAGTTGCACACGGCACGCTCACGTAACGATCAAGTGGCAAGCGCTTTCAAGTTATTCCTGCTAGAAAGCGGCGATGATCTGCGCGCTTCGCTAGTCGAGTTGCAGACGGCATTATTGGAACAGGCCGCTGACCACGCTCACACGATCATGCCTGGGTTTACCCACCTACAGAACGCACAACCCATCACATTCGGTCACCATTTGATGGCATGGTTCGAGATGTTTGACCGCGATGTTTCAAGGCTCGTTGACTGGCAACGCCGAACAAATGTGTCACCGATGGGCAGCGCTGCTTTGGCCGGTACAAGCTACCCGATCGATCGAAGCGTGTTCCAGAAAGCGATGGGATTCGACGGAATCAGCCGCAACTCACTCGACGGCGTAAGCGACCGTGACTATGCCATCGAGCTCGTTGGTGTCTTGAGCACAATCATGATGCATCTTTCCCGTTGTTGCGAGGAAGTAATCCTCTGGAATACGCCGGCATTTGGATTCATAACCTTGCCTGATGAGTTATGCACCGGTTCAAGCATCATGCCGCAAAAGAAGAATCCCGACGTTGCTGAATTGGTTCGAGGCAAAACTGGCCGCGTGATCGGTCATCTCAACGGTTTACTCATGCTGATGAAAGGTCAGCCGCTGGCGTACAACCGAGATAACCAAGAAGATAAGGAAGCCACGTTCGATGCTCTGGACACCACATCTCAGTGCATCAAAGCAATGACGCTGTTGGTAACTGGCATGTCTCCTAACACAGAACGCATGCTCGAACTCGCTGCGCAAGGGCATCCAACTGCGACCGATTTGGCGGACTGGCTCGTACGACACGGTGTGCCGTTTCGCTCCGCCCATGAAATCAGCGGTAAAGCCGTAGCCATCGCAGATCAGCGTCACGTGGAATTGCACCAACTGTCGCTTACAGACCTGAAAGAACTGAGTGACGTGTTCGAGGAATCTGTCTTCGATTGTCTGACACTCGAAGGATCAGTAGCTGCTAGAAACCACCCTGGAGGAACGGCACCTGATACCGTCGCCGTTGCGGTGAAGGCCGCACAAGAGCGCTTACGGACTTGAGCATCTTGATTCGCGAGTCGATTTCGTAGGGATTCACATCCTGAACGGCGTGTTACGCTTCAGGTTCCCGCCTTCAACGATTCAGCGACGCGTTTAGCAAAGTAGGTGAGAACGGCATCAGCGCCCGCACGTTTAAGGCAGAGTAACGACTCAAGTATGACTTCGTCTTCAAGCCATCCGTTTTCGATGGCCGCCATATGCATTGAGTACTCACCACTTACTTGATAAGCAAATGTCGGGACACCAAATCGGTCCTTTACCCTTCTGATCACATCGAGATACGGCTGTCCAGGTTTAACCATGACGATATCTGCGCCTTCGTCAAGATCCAGTGCGATCTCGCGCAAGGCTTCATCGCTGTTTGCTACATCCATTTGATACGTCTTTTTGTTACTACTCCCGAGCATCGTTGCAGAGCCAACAGCATCTCGAAATGGTCCGTAGTACTTTGATGCGTATTTGGCGGAATAAGCAAGAATCTTCGTATTAATAAACCCCTCATTGTCTAGGCTCTCACGAATCGTGCCTACCCGACCATCCATCATGTCCGAAGGCGCAATCATGTCAGCGCCTGCTTTCGCGCAAACGACTGCTTGTTGATTCAACATGTCCAACGTAATGTCGTTCAACACATAGCCGTTCTCGTCAATGATGCCGTCTTGACCGTGGGAGGTATAGGGGTCCAAAGCAGCATCGGTGATCACGCCGAGTTCAGGCGTCACAGCCTTTACAGCCGATACTGCGCGGGGAATTAAGCCGTCAGGATTGAGTGCTTCACGGCCGTCAGGCGACTTCAGTTCTGGCTCGATGTACGGAAACAAAGCGATCGCAGGGATGTCAAGCGCTTTTAGTGCGACGACTTCTTCCTCTAGTAGATCTACAGACAAGCGGTCAATACCGGGCATCGACTCGACTGGTACACGTTGCGCTGAACCCTCGACAATGAATATCGGATAGATCAAATCGTCGATGGATAGCTTGTTTTCCGCGACAAGGCGACGAATGAAATCATCCGTGCGATTACGCCTCATCCGAACATTGGGGTAACGCTGCGACATTTCGAATCCAGAACCTCGTTTTTAGTCGTTTGCCAGACGGCCCGTGTTGTGCTCAATTGGAGGTATAGACCAAGCTTTATTCGTGAATGAATCCCGTAAGCCAAACACCAGACCCTTGGCGGATTCGCTCCCCCGCTGGCCGTCAGAATGCACTCTCCCGCAGAGAACGATTCATCCTGCAATGCTGCATACGGCGCTCGTGAAACTACCTCGACGAGTTAAGTTGACGCCGTCAATACGATCAAAATTTCGGGAGCGTCTTGCGTCGTAACGGCGATTTCGAAGGTTTGCTCATCTTTTCGCCGATACGTCAGGCGCTTGATCGCCGCGCCTTCTTGCGCATCAAAGGTCACCGAATTTTCAGTCATCTCGGAGAGTGTCATTGTTGTTGCGGGGCCGAGTGGAACATAGCCGGGTCCCCATTGCTGTAACGAAAGGACGAGACTGTTCTCTTTCTGTGAGATAACAATAAATTCATGAACGATCGCGGCGCCATCCGCCAATATCCTCACTGACGCCTGAATCGAATTGGTACTCGGTGTCGTCCAGGTTTCTTCGATGGTGCTCGGCCCGAGCCTACCAGTCCACGAACCTGTCATCCATGAGAGATCCGCGACTGATTGCTGCGCGAAACTGGTAGTGCTAACCATGATGCCTAGAGCGCCGATGAGTACTGATAGTCGATGTGACACACGAAGTCGCCTTGAACCATTGCGACGCCTATGTTAATGAACTGAGACTACAAATATTCGTTTTATTTCGACAGCGCCAAAGGTGCTTTCATCAAGCGGCAGTCGAAAGCCGTTCGCGTGACAATTCATCAGCGCTCACCAAATCGAGATTGACACCGTTTTGGCCGGCAATGAGCGATGAGGCAATCTTCGAGTACGCCGGTGCCGTTTGAATGCCGAAACCGCCTAACGCAGCCACCCAAAAAAACTGCTCGTCTGACGGGTCAAAGCCGATCACCGGTCGTGCGTCTGACACGAAGGATCGAAGACCTGCCCACGTATTGACCGGTCGTTTCACATCGAGCGTAGTACATTGATTCAAGGTGTCGATGACCACCGCGACATCAAGTTCTTCGGGTTGAGCGTCGCATGGCACTGTATCCGTTGTATCGGCTGGTGAGACCATCAACATCGGACCTTCAGGTTTGAAATAAACGCCACCTGATGCACGATAGCACATTGGGTGGTTCGTACAGTCAGTTTGAGGATCAACGATTACGCCCGTTCGTCGCCTTGGTTGAAGTCCAATTGGCGTGATACCTGCCATGGTCGCAATTTGGTCCGCCCATGCCCCTGCAGCATTAACCAGCACATCTGCTTCAATCGGATTAGACTGATCAATCATCAATCGCCAATTTGACTTGGTGCGTTCAATATCGAGAACCCGTCTCGAAGGCAGAAACTTGCCGTTCTTTTCTCCGAACAGACGTCTATATCCCTGTAAGATCGCATCGACGTGCAGTCGCATAGATTTTGAGTCGAGTGCACCTACGACCTGTTGCTTACCAAGCAATGGCGCTCGGGTATGAATCTCATTTGAATCGAGCAGCGTGAGCCAGGGGCATCTCTCGATCCAATTCTCCACGAACGACTCAACTAGATCACGATGCTCTTGCGTGTCGAATGCGATGTGATCAATTGGTTCAGCTAAACGCGCAAATCCAACCGGAGGCGATTGGTAGAACGTTTCTGAAAGACGGGTTAAGCGGTGAACAACGTCATTCTCGAATGCTAGATGGAGTACTGCAGCAGACCGACCAGTGCTGTGATACCCCGGTTGAAACTCTTGTTCAACGATCGTGACGTCGAAGTTTTCGGCTAGCTCAGCCGCTGTCGCCATACCGGCAATCCCGCCTCCAATTACAACGATTCGATCGTCTTTCATCCCTACCAATCTATGCTCAAGCACACAACGTAATCCTGATCATAAGGACACGAAATTGTGTACCTATTTAGTTTCAGTCTCTTCCGGAAATCACTACTAAACCGAATCACTATATTTGGTCGCTTGCATTCAGTCGCTCATCGATCGATAGGAGACAGAAAAACGTGGCAAGTGAGAGGGAGAGATTGCACAACCTGTTCCCTGATCTGGACTTTGACCCTGAGCAATTACGCAATAGGTATCGTGAGGAGAGAGATCGCCGTCTGCGGGAAGACGGTGAGGCACAGTACTTAGAAGCCGAAGGCGAATTCGCACGATATGCAGACGAGGATCCGTACGTTGAACCTGACTATGAGCGTGAACCTCTAGAACTTACTCTAGACGTGGTCGTGATCGGCGCTGGATTCAGTGGACTGATGACGGGCGCAAGGCTAAAAGAGAGGGCGATCGACAACTTTCGCATCATCGAATCGGGTGGAAACTTCGGTGGCACGTGGTATTGGAATCGCTACCCTGGCGCACAGTGCGACATCGAGTCATACTGCTACCTACCACTCTTGGAAGAGACAGGCTATATGCCTAAGGAGAAGTACTCGTACGCGCCGGAAATCTACGAGCATGTAAAACGTGTAGGTAAGTACTTCGAGCTAGACGATCGAGCAATCTTCCGAACTCGCGTCACTCAAGTCAAGTGGTTGGAAGACGAAGCGCTTTGGGAAGTGTCAACGCATCGCCACGACAAGATACGTACACGGTTTGTGATTCAGGCCACTGGTCCGGCAAATCGTCCCAAGTTACCCGGAATACCTGGCATCAATCGTTTTCGTGGAAAGAGCTTTCATACATCAAGGTGGGACTACGACTACACAGGCGGCGACCACAACGGTGGCCTCGCACGACTTTGGGATAAGAAAGTTGCCGTAATAGGCACCGGCGCGACAGCGATTCAGTGTGTTCCATTCCTCGGCGAGTACGCGAACGAACTCTATGTCTTCCAGCGTACTCCGTCGTCCGTAGATCTCCGAGGCAACAAACCAACTGATTCTGATTGGTATGACTCACTTGAACCAGGCTGGCAACGAAATAGAAGGGAGAACTTCGCAGCAACATTAGCAGGTCAGAATCTAGGCGAAGACTTGGTAGCAGATGGCTGGACTGACATCGTGCGTCGAATTGGACTAGCGCTAAGAGCTCGACAATCAGATGCGGGCGATCTCGACATGGAGGAACTCGCACTACGGTCTGAAATTGCGGACTTTCAAAAAATGAACGAAATCCGCAGCCGCGTCGACGAAACCGTCGAAAACTCAGAAGCAGCAGAAAAGCTCAAACCGTGGTATCGGCAATTCTGTAAGAGACCAACTTTTAACGATGAGTATCTTGAGACCTTCAACCGCGAAACCGTCCATCTGATCGACGTAGCCGATGCCAAAGGCGTCGAACGGATTACTGAGACTTCCGTTATTGCTAATGGTCGGGAATACGAAGTGGATTGCATCATTTACGCAACCGGATTTGAAATCACCACCGACGCCCACAGAAGAGTGGATTTTGACACAATCGGTCGGGGCGGATTGTCACTCTATGATCATTGGCGAGATGGGTTTCGAACGCTACATGGCTTAAGTAGCCACGGATTTCCCAACTGGTTCACCATCGGCATCAATCAGAATGCGTTCTCACCCAATATGACAGCGATGTTTGACGATCAAGCCATGCACGTGAGCTACATCATCGATGAAGTGAAACGTGCCGAAGCTGAAGAAGGATGGGTACGGGAGATTATTCGACTTGCTGGCACGGGTCCGCTCAGCTTCTTAAATGAATGTACACCAGGCTACTACAACAGGGAAGGCACGGCAGCACAAGGTACTCGGCAAAACACAGGCTATGCGCCAGGTATCAATGTGTTTAACGATCTCCTAAGTGCATGGAGGGAGAGTGGTGACCTAGAAGGCATGATTTTTAGTTAGCTTTCATACGTGGTAGGACAGATAAATCTTCAACCCTACTTCGTACGACGCGAGCATCGAGCCGAGTGTAGTGACGCCAAAAAAACAACCCTGGTTAGCTACTTCAGAAGTCTAAGATGGGACCATCGACATGTAACTTAAGGCGGATTAAACGTCGCATTCGGTCCCGATTGAGGCATCCATCGTCGCACCGTGTATATTAAATCACTCCCAAAAGAAACGGCATTAAGCTTGTCGTAAGTCAGCCGCGGAGGCAGCGATGCTAGTCGCAACGACTCTATGCACAGCGGCAGCGCGAGCGACCACTTACGATTGCCTGATTCAACGACCCAAGACGTCGCACGATACTCGGGGATTAGATCTCGGATCACCTCTAGTGGGTCTGGACACGATTCCATTCGAAATGAGATGAACACAAGAAATGAACGTAAATCGTTCGATGAGACCGTCATCGCTGATCACCGATCGACGATGACCAACCCACATTAAGCCTGATGAAGTAATGCTGCTCACTCTTACGACTACGCACCGGCCAGCAACAGATCTCGGCTACCTGCTCCACAAGAATCCTGCTCGCGCACAGGTTTTCAACCTGCCGTTTGGCAAGGCACATGTGTTCTACCCGGAAGCTAGCGCGGAGCGTTGTACCGTGGCGCTGTTACTTGATATCGACCCCATTTCTCTAGTTCGCGGACGAGGCGCAATCCTCACAGACTATGTAAACGATCGACCGTATATCGCTTCGTCGTTCCTTAGTGTCGCGATAGCGCGTGTTTTCGGTAGCGCGCTCGGTGGACGCAGTTCAGAGCGACCGGATCTCGTGGACGAGTCCTTGCCACTGACGGCGGAGATCACGGCCTTACGTTGCGACTCCGAAACTTCGGTTCGCTCTCTTTTCGAACCTCTCGGCTATGAGGTGAATGTCGAACCGTCGGATACCGACGAGTCATCGGCTCGGTATCGCAATGTTCGGCTTGTTTGTCGCAAACCTTTAAAGGAGCTATTGACGCACGTATATGTCCTAGTGCCCACCCTCGACAATAGGAAGCACTACTGGATCGGCGATGACGAGGTCGATAAACTGATCGCCCGCGGCGAAGGCTGGCTCGAAAAACACCCAAATCGCGAATTCATCGTTCGTCGCTACCTCAAACACCAACGCAACCTTACCGAAGAAGCCCTAGCGCGCCTCCGCGACGATGGAGACGCAGGATTGGGGACGCACGCAACCGCTACGGTTGGCACGGCATCGCTTGGTGACCTTCGCATCCAAGCGGTTGTACGCGCTCTAACGGATAGTGGCGCGGTTCGCGTGCTGGACCTCGGGTGCGGTGAGGGACGGCTGATTGAGGCGCTCCTAAGGTTGCCACAAATATCTGAGATCGCAGGTGTCGACGTGTCCGTGGAAGCCCTCAATCGTGCCGAGCGTCGAATTGGTCTCGAGCGCATGCCTGATCGTCAGCGTCAGCGTGTGAAACTGTTGCAGGGCGCTCTGACCTATCGAGATGCACGACTCGCTGGTTACGATGCCGCCGCTGTCATTGAGGCACTGGAACACCTAGAACCCGCACGACTCGGTGCATTTGAACAAATGTTGTTCCACTTCGCTAAGCCAGAAACAATAGTCGTGACTACGCCTAATCGCGACTACAACGTCAACTATGTCGAACTTGCGGACGGCGGACTACGCCATCCGGATCATCGCTTCGAGTGGTCACGTGAGGAATTTGCGAGCTGGACAGCATCCGTCGCAGCTGCACACGGATATGCAGCCACCCTCGAACCGGTCGGCGATGTCGATCCAGCGCTTGGCGCTCCTACACAGATGGCGGTCTTCAAGCGATGCAACTAGAAATTCCCGATTTTTGCCTCGTGCTGTTAGTAGGCGCCTCCGGCTCAGGTAAGTCCACCTTTGCTCAGCGGCACTTTGCCGACACGGAAGTAATCTCATCCGATGCCTGCCGAGGCATGGTAAGTGATGATCCAACCAGCCAAGCCGCCACGAATGATGCCTTCGATCTCGTGCGCTACATTGCCAGTAAGCGTCTCGCAGCGCGGCGACTGACCGTAATTGATGCCACCAACGCGAGGTCGGAAGACCGGCGCGACTTCACTCGACTTGCTCGAGAATACCACGCCCTCGTCGTAGCGATAGTCCTGGATTTACCGGAACGCGTCTGTCGCGACCGCAATGCGACACGCGCCGACCGCAACTTCGGTCAACATGTAGTGCGCAACCAAGTGCGTAGTTTGCGGCGCTCAAGCAAGAGTCTCCGGCGCGAGGGAATCCGCTACCGCTTCCGGTTCCAATCGGAAGAAGAAATCGACGCTGTCGAGGTCAAAAGGCGGCCTCTCTGGACTGATCGACGCGACGACGCCGGACCGTTCGACATCGTCGGCGACCTGCACGGCTGTTTCGACGAATTACTGGTTCTGCTCGAACGGCTCGGTTACCAAGTGCAACACCAAAACGGCCAGTTCAAAATCGCACATCCAGAGAATCGCCGACTCATCTTTCTTGGCGACCTAATCGATCGGGGACCCCGTATCGTCGATTGTCTGAGGTTGGTCATGGACGCGGTGGAAAATGGCAGCGCGCTTTGCGTACCCGGGAACCATGAAGTCAAGCTACTGCGAAAGCTCCGCGGTCGGAACGTACGCATGAGCCATGGTCTCGATGCGACCGTCGCGGAACTTGAGCGGGAACCTGCCGACTTCCGAGAGTGCACGGCTAAGTTCATCGATGGGTTGGTAAGCCATTTCGTATTTGACGAAGGACGGCTCGCGGTCGCACACGCGGGTATGAAGGCGGACCTGCTAAATCGCTCCTCTGGCGCTGTGCGTGATTTTGCACTCTTCGGTGAGACCACCGGCGAAACCGACGAATTCGGATTGCCTATACGTTACGACTGGGCGTCAGAATATCGGGGTGATGCAGCCGTCGTCTACGGCCATACGCCTGTGATCGATGCACACTGGGTCAATGGGACTATTTGCATCGATACCGGATGCGTGTTCGGTGGCAGCTTGACCGCACTGCGTTACCCAGAACGGGAACTGGTGTCCGTGCCGGCGGTGGAGACCTACTACGAACCCGTCGGGAGTCCCCGAACCACATTCAATCAAACCACGGATCCGCACCTACTCGATATCGAAGACGTTCATGGCAAGCGCGTGGTCAATACAGGACTCTTGCCAAATATCACCGTGCGCGCGGAGAACGCCGCTGCAGCGCTTGAGGTAATGAGCCGTTACGCCATTGATCCGCGTTGGTTGATTTACCTGCCGCCAACCATGTCGCCCTGTGAAACGAGCGCAATTGACGGGCTTCTTGAGCATCCAGCCGAAGCGTTCGACTACTATCGGGTCAGCGGCATCGAACGCGTGATCTGCGAGGAGAAGCACATGGGCTCACGCGCCGTGGCAGTGGTTTGCCGTGACGAGGAAGTGGCGCGCAAGCGATTCGGAATTGAAAGGCAAGGTGCGGGTGCCATTTACACGCGCACGGGTCGTGCGTTTTTTGCAACCGGCGCTAACGCCGACTACGAAAAAGCGCTGATTGATCGTCTTCGCAACGCGGCCGATGACTGCGGTATGTGGGATGCCTTTGAAACGGGCTGGTTCTGCCTTGATGCCGAGCTCATGCCTTGGTCAATGAAAGCGGACGATCTTCTCAATGAGTTCTATCGTCCGGTGGCGGAGGCAGCTCGCCTCGGACTCGACCAAGCGAAAGCCGCACTTGAGCAAGCAGCTACACGAGGAATTGACTGCTCACTCCTGCTCGATGAGATGCAGGACCGATCCACTATGGTCGCCGAGTATGCTGCAGCGTTGCAACGCTACGAATGGCCTGTTGAAAGCGTCAATGATCTTCGTCTCGCACCGTTTCACTTGCTCGCCACCGAGGGCGCCGTACATGCAGAGCAAGATCACGGTTGGCACATGGAACGCCTAGCCGAACTCGGCGCAAGCGATGACGTACTAGCGCCAACAGCTCACAGGATCGTCGACCTCGCCGACCGCGAAAGCAGTGACCAAGCGATCGCTTGGTGGGAATCGATCACCGACGCAGGGGGTGAGGGTATGGTCGTGAAACCATGGGCATTCGTAGCCAAGAAAGGTAGAACGCTCGTACAACCAGCGGTGAAGTGCCGTGGGCGCGAGTACCTACGGATCATCTATGGTCCCGAGTACACTGTCGAGGAGAATCTCAGGCGCCTCCGCCAGCGTGAACTCCGCAGCAAGCGGTCGTTAGCACAACGCGAATTCGCGCTTGGACTCGAAGCCCTTTCGCGTTTCGTCAAGCAGGAGCCACTCCGGCGAGTACATGAGTGCGTTTTCGCGGTCCTTGCGATGGAATCGGAACCAGTGGATCCCCGTTTGTAGTTGGCGCTTTCGGATAGTTCGAACGCAATTCCAAGCCACTAGGGTCTCCAGCGAATCATTGTGATCCGAAATTCAAACTGCTAGTGAAGCGAATCTGCTCGGAGTGAAACTATCTAATCCTGATCCGTCACCGGTTGATCTCCTGTTGGCACCGGCGACGCGCCTCACTAAAACAAAGTTCAAGCGTCGAAAGGATTGAGCACGTCTACATTCAATTCCGCCACGTCAGCAACATTGCGCGTCACGAATGTCAGTCCGTGAACTTTAGCGGTTGCGGCCAGCAGTGTATCGATGACTGACACCGAGCGGATCGCAGTCATCCTCCCCCACTCTTCAGCGATCGCTGTATCGATAGGGATTACGCGATCGCCGAAGCTCGAGATCACTTCGTCAAGCCACTTCTCTAGTGCCTCGGCTTTAAACTCATCTCGGTCGCGTACTAGCTCCAACCCCTTACGAATCTCGCCTAACACCAATGCACTGAGCCATAGATCATCTTCGCTGACGCTGTTCCACCACGCTGATACACCCGGAT
>JAGWBO010000111.1 GCA_021295855.1 Pseudomonadales bacterium
CAAATCGGCGAGCGATTCTTCGAATCGCCTCGTGAAGCAGAGGTGCAGCAACCGGAAGTAGGTACTCTCCAACTGGCTCAACCAACGTCATATCTACTGGCAATTTACCCTGATGAATCTCTGCGAGCGAACTTAAGCGGTGACTTGCTTCTTTAAGTTCAGCCAAGCGTGGTTCCTTCGCAGCGTATTCATCCAACGCTTTTTTCTGGTTTCGCCATCCCTCGCACCACTCATCTAACGACAGAGAATCACGTATAGCCGCTTTAACACGACGCGCTTCAAAACTCTCAGGCGGCAAAAAGTCAATGACTCGATTTAATTCGCTATCGACATCGTAAGGTCTTGCATAAGAACTCTCAACTTGACCTGACGTACGGGCTCGAACGCGCCGCATCCCGATCAATCTCGCGTACCACTTAACCGGCTCCAGTTGCTGAATCAACGGCTGCAATTCGGGTGGACTTAGCTCATGCGGCATCCTCATAAGCGAGTTGATGCTGAGTTTCTCCCGCCAATGCGCAACGCCACGTTCAAGACGATCGTACATGCGCGATTCTTCGATGCTTTGATTTCCGGACCAAAAGCGTTCTGCAATGGCGGGCATCCGACTCCAAACACGGGTATGGAGCGTGTCCCCATCGACGATTTCGCTCCACATACATGCTTCGCCTCCCAAAATGTCGCCACTGTCGCGTTTTTTTAATGACGGAAACGCACCAAAATTCGTTTGCCACCGCAGTCCATCCGCTACATGCGCAAGTCGAGAGTCTTCGGCTACTTGAGCATCCGCTTCTTCGGCAGTCGCGGTCGACATCGAAGGTTCGTACCGATAGTGATAGTCTGCAGGTAGAAATAAATCCAGGTAGTAAGGTGCAGACACGATGGTCGCGTGACCACTTTCGCGAGCGGCATCGCGAGCCTTTGTGCCGCGCCAAGCCTGTATCACGAATTGCTGCGGCAACTGTTCTGCCAGCACCTCATCCCACCCAACCACCCGTTTACCGAGCGTGACGAGGTGGTCTGCGAGTTCCGTTATGAACCAGGTTTGGAGCTCATGTGACGTAGTCATCCCGCGAGATGCCATCCACGCTTGAATCCTGGAGTTTCTGTCCCACCAGGTGGCGTTGACCTCGTCCCCTCCCACGTGTACATGACTATCGGGGAACACGTCGGCGAGCTCTTTGAACACGTGCTTGATCGCTTCGAGGACCTCAGGCTTGCTCGGATCAAGGCATGCTTCATGCACGCCGAAACCAGTAGAAGGTCCTTCCAGTTCGCCGGCTCCCCATTCTGGATACGCCCAGACCCAGCTCGTCGTATGCCCCGGCACATCCAATTCCGGTACGACGCGGATACCCCGATCTGCCGCAAACGTAATCAGATCTCTCAGATCTTCGGACGAATAGCTTTCGGTCTGTGCTAGAAGTGGGAATCGTTTACTTCTGAACCGGCAGGCTTGATCATTTGAGAGATTGAGGTGCAACACATTCAACCGATAGCATGCCATCAGTTCGACGGTTTGCTTTAGCGTCGGGATGGAGATGAAATGTCGACTGGTATCGATCATTAATCCCCGCCACGAGTAAACAGGTTCGTCGACAAGATGGCAGAACGGGAGCGAACCGTCACGCCACGCGAGCGCCGCTAGCACGCTACATGCAGTGATCGCTCCCCAAGTTGTATCGGCACGGATCTCAATACCTTCTTTCGAGACTCGCACCTCGTACGCATAGCTGTCCTCGAGCCGAGGAACCTCTTCAATGACGTTCGAGACCTGTACTTGAATCGGATATCGATCGAGACTAAATCGTCCGATCGCATTTGTGATACGGTAATCCTTCGTACCACGCGGCACGATAGTCGACGACGTCGGTTGGAGCGATCCGGATTGATCTAGGTGTCGGATTTCTCGAACGCTCGGCAACAAGATGTCTAGCGCGGCAGGTTGGAGTTGTGTCTTCGCCAAGCCTATCCGTTGGAACGCATGAAGTTGATCATCTCAAGTGCGGCTGCCGCCGCTTCGATACCCTTGTTGAATTCGTCATCTGATGCGCGCGCAACCGCGTCTGCGATGTCGTATACCGCGATGATTTCATTGATAACCGGTACTTTCTGTTCAACTGAAACGCGCTGCAACGCTTGAGTAGTTGCATGAATGATCATGTCAAAGTGCGCCGTGTTCCCTTTTTCCACGACACTAAGGCATACAAACGCGTCGTACTCATACTTCTCCGCTAACACTCTGACAGATAAAGGCAGCTCCAACGTGCCAGGGAGCACATGATCCTCCACCGTCTCTACCCCGTGCTCTAGAAGTACGTGGGTACAAGCCGTTGCCATGTTCTGCACCAGATCGTCGTGCCACTTGGATCTGAGAATCGCCACCACACCGCCGTCGAGATACGGCAGAGTGGACGTGTCTAACGCAGATACGGACATCGTCACTCGGCTGTTAGTGTCAGACGCATTAGGTTCGAGCCCGCGGCTTCAAACCCGAAGCGACTGAGGAATTCACATGTAGGAGCATGTACGATTACCTCGCGTCCCCCTTTTGATTCGATTATGCCAACCGCGTGCGCCAACATCCAACTTCCTAAACCGCGACTTCGATAAGACTCATCGACGCCAAGTCGATCAATCACATAGGTCAACGAAGACAATCGATCGAATTGATATGCTGCGACAACTTTATCGTCATGTTTCGCAACGCGTATGGAGTCGAGGTTAACGGAATCTTCTTTTGGCAGTCCTAGCAACTGATACGGACACTCGTCTTCACGTGGTCTAAAGATCCGATACTCGCGAGGATGTGCTGGAAAATCCAGGACGCATGCGACTGACCCCACCATGGCGTGCCTAACGCGCCGCACCGCGCAGTTCAAGTACCGTTTCGTGCAACGCTGAAGCGGTCACCTCATCCGCAGAAATCGGTTCTCCCGCCGACACGCGAACTCGTTTCGGTAATTTGCGCGCATTCGGCGCTTTCGAGAAATAGCTTCCCCACAAACCACTCAATGCGACAGGTACCACCTGCACAGGAGATTCACGAAGAATTCTCTCAATGCCCCTTTGAAAAGGCATCATCTCTCCAGTTGGCGTCAAGCGCCCTTCAGGGAAGATGCAAAAGATCTCGTTGCTCGCCAACCCTTCT
>JAGWBO010000112.1 GCA_021295855.1 Pseudomonadales bacterium
TGGAGGATGGCGCAACTTTGCCGTCGTTTCGACTCATGTACGAAACGTACGGTGAACTTAACGCGGATAGAACAAATGCGGTGCTGATTTGCCATGCGCTGTCAGGGCATCACCATGCGGCTGGGTATCACGAGCCAGATGACAGGCGCACACTTGGGTGGTGGGATAACTGCATAGGTCCCGAAAGACCCATCGACACGAATGATTTTTACGTCGTTGCGTTAAACAATATCGGCGGTTGTCACGGCAGTACAGGACCCACTTCAAACAACCCCGAGATCAACGAACCCTATGGCTCGGATTTCCCACAGGTTACCGTCGGCGATTGGGTAAATAGCCAAGCGCGATTTGCTGACTATCTCGGTATTGAATCGTTCGCCGCGGTGATCGGCGGTAGTCTCGGAGGTATGCAAGCGATGCAGTGGGCGATCGACTATCCAGATCGTGTGCGTAATGCGCTTCTAATCGCGTGCGCGCCGAACCTCTCTGCGCAAAACATCGCATTCAACGAAATCGCGCGGCAAGCCATCCTTAAGGACCGAAATTTCAACGAAGGTCGTTACCTTGCAGCGGCAGCGAAGCCGATGGACGGACTTGGCACCGCTCGAATGCTCGGTCACGTCACGTATCTGTCCTCCGATGGGATGGACTTGAAATTCGGCGGCGACGTGAACAGCGATAAAGCCGCGGACTACCACGATGTCGTAGGTGAGGTGACGAGCTATCTACAGTACAACGGTGAGAAATTCGCAGGGATGTTTGATGCAAACACCTACCTGCTGATGACTCATGCACTTGACCAATTCGATCCCGCACGTGCCTTCGACAATGACCTTGTTGCCGCTCTGCGAAACGCGACCGCGCGATTCCTGGTGATTTCGTTTTCTACGGACTGGCGATTTGCACCCGAACGCTCACGCGAAATCGTTGACGCGTTGATTTCAGCGGGTTGCGATGTCTCTTATGCGGAAATCGAGTCACTGAGTGGTCACGATTCATTCTTACTCGAGATTCCTCGATATCACCGCATCTTGACGTCTTACATGAAACAGATCGCTGACGGACTGAAGCCATGAGACAGGCCGATGACATCATCATCGATCTGGTAAATCCAAATGCGCGTGTGCTGGATCTGGGTTGTGGTGACGGCGACCTGCTGTGTCGTCTGCGTCAGACGAAATCAGTGACTGGATACGGGGTCGAACTAGCCCATGACCGTATCGAGGCGTGCCTTGCGCGTGGCGTGAACGTCATTGAACACGACATTGATGCTGGATTGGAGAGGTTTCCGACTAACAGCTTCGATATCGTGATCATGAACGAAACCTTGCAAGCGATCAGCGAGCCAAGGACTCTAGTGCGCGAGATGCTGCGGATCGGCGAAGAATGCATCGTAACGTTCCCGAATTTCGCATACTGGCAGTGTCGAAAGCAACTTTTCTTCGGTGGTCGCATGCCTGTCGCAGAACATTTGCCTAACGAGTGGTACGACACACCCAACATTCATCTTTGCACGATTCACGATTTTGACGGAATGTGTGCGTCAGAAAACGTGCGTGTGATTTCGCGCTTTGTGTTCAATCAGAGCGGACGACAAACAATGGCCACGAAGATGTTTCGAAACGTCCTGGGGGTCACCGCTTTTTATCGGCTAGGAGGTTCCTGATGATGAAACTCTCACGTAACCGTTGGGTTTTGCTCGCTTTAATCGGTATAGGTCTTTACCAGTACACCTTTGCCGAACAGAGCGTCGAGGTTGCTGGCTACGAAGTCCACTACAGTGTGGTTCGCTCAACGTTTCTGCAACCAGAAGTCGCCGCTCGTCACGACATCGTACGAGCAAAGAATCGAGCGGTCATTACGATCTCCGCACTTCACGACGATAGCATACCGCCGCCAACCCGGATCACAGGGATCGTCGTGAACCTCCTATCACAGCAAATCCCACTCGAATTCAAGCTCGTTGAGGAAGGTGCCGCACGTTACTACCTAGCATCCTTCCTATTCACGAGCGAAGAACCTTTGACTTTCAAAGTTCAGCTGCACTTAGATGACGGTCCGCACGAGTTCAGCTTCAAACAGCCTGTCTATGACCAATGACCGCAACCATTGCCCTCGCCACTTCAAACGAGGGTAAACGCGAGGAACTGGCGCGACTCTTCGACGGACTAGACATCGAGCTTGTGTTGCCGAGTGCAAGCGTCATGAGCGAGATTGAGGAGACAGGACTCACGTTCATCGAAAACGCGCTTATCAAGGCGCGCGCCGTGTCGGCACTGACCCAACTTCCGACCATTGCCGACGACTCTGGATTGAGTGTTGAAGCGCTCAACGGCATCCCTGGTATCCATTCTGCGCGCTACGCGGGTGAACCTAGTGATGCGGCGCGAAACAACGAGAAACTACTAGCGACAATGCACGATGTGCCTGATGGCAAGCGTTCTGCGTCGTTTCAGTGTGTGCTTGTGTATCTGCGGTACCAGGACGATCCGGTACCACTTATAGGTATTGGTTCCTGGGAGGGTGAAATCCTGCGGGAACCGCGTGGCAATCAAGGGTTTGGCTACGATCCCCTGTTCTTCGTCTCAGGGCTAAAGCGTACGGCCGCCGAGCTGAGTACCGTGGAGAAGAACGCGATCAGTCACCGAGCGAAGGCTGCTGAGCAACTATTCGCGAAACTTCAATACGAACACTGACTGCGCTGTGTCATCTTCACCGAAGCCGCCAAACACGATCGGACTCTATGTCCACATGCCCTGGTGTATTCGGAAGTGCCCTTACTGTGATTTCAATTCGCACGAATTGAGCGGTTCACTGCTCGAGAGCGAGTACGTCTCCAGCTTGCTTCGTGATCTTGATGGTGAGGTAGTTCGGACCGACGCAACAATCGACACGATTTATTTCGGTGGCGGCACGCCGAGTTTGTTTCATCCTGAGTCGTTTGCGAAGATTCTTGAACATCCAGCATTGCAGCGCGCACAGGAAATCACGATGGAGGCAAATCCAGGCGCGCTCGAATGTGGCTCATTCGAAGACTATCGAGACGCGGGAATCAATCGCGTTTCGATTGGCGTCCAATCTCTTCATCCTGAGTCTTTGCGTAAGTTAGGACGAATTCACTCTCCGGAAGAGGCAAGGATTGCCGTTGC
>JAGWBO010000025.1:0-413 GCA_021295855.1 Pseudomonadales bacterium
CTCTGAATGACATCGCGAAATCTCGATATTTCCTGTATCGAGTATACATCAATTTGTATTGAAATTGAAGCTCGCGACTCTGTCATTGAACGTACCGTCGAGCGGCGCACGTGTTATTTAACAGGGACACCACTCTAGTGGCTAAATCCCGCTGATTACGGCTATCTAATGTTCAATACCATTAATGAATATCCACTGATCTTCATTTCGCTTGTAGTCAATTGCCACGGCGCTAATCCATCGCGCAACTGACACATGAAAGCGATTACCCCGTATGGTTTGCGTTTAACGAAATATCTAGAAAAGCAATTTGTTTCGTTAGAGTGGTTTCCGCGCTAAAAAGCAGTAAAGAGGCGTAAAAACACCTTCCTTACCACCATTAACATAGGCGTCAGCAGTCCGATCCATGAATT
>JAGWBO010000025.1:524-24721 GCA_021295855.1 Pseudomonadales bacterium
CTTCCTTCTTGCTTCGCTCCTCGATCATTCGCCTCAAGGACTTCAAACCCGACCGCCTCAAGCGCGGCATTTACCTCACTAAACGATGCAATGTCTTTCAGGGCGATCCCGCGCATCAATTCCGACTTCAGGCTCTGATGATGCGGGTTAGTCGGTTCGAAAGCGTTGGTTAAGCACATTTCCTGACCCCAGAAAAGTGCGCCTGGTTTTAGTACGCGAAATATCTCGGCAAATGCGCCTTGCTTGTCCGGGGCGTGACACGTTGACTCAATCGCGTAGCCTGCATTGAACGTGTTCGCATTCAATGCGTGCATGTCCATGAAACTGCATTTCACGTATTCCGCAAGGTGGTCTAAACCCCCTTCTATATTCTTCAACTTCGCTTGTGACAATTGGTATTCATTGTTATTGACGCAACATACCTTGACGCCGGTTTCGCGGGCGACGCGACGCATCGGTCCCCCAACGCCGCAACCAACGTCAATTACCGCCATGCCTTCTTTTAGCTCAAGTTTCTCGATCATCAACCGCTGGTGACGCACGACGGCGCTTTCAAGCGACTCGTCAGCTGCGATAGGCGCAAAATGCAGGGAGTCGCCCCACCCGTATTCCATGAGCTCATGGCAAAGATCGTAATAGTTGTTGACAATTTCCGTGTGATCGTAATCCAATTCGCGACGCGACCGCTCATCAAATTCGCCATCGAGACGCTCGAGTCGGCTATCTACCGACCAGCTCGCGTAAGCGCTTCGCATTCGGCTGGTGAGATTTAAGAATCTGAAGTTCTTCGACACTTACCTACACCAAACATAACTCTCTCTTACTAAGCAGGTAAGAGCCCACACACAAAGACTAAATATGTGCGCGGATTTTATGTCAGCAATAGATGTGTCAAGATGGTATCAACTCGTCTTTGGTATGGCGCAGTAGTGTACTAAAAAGAAGCGTTCACGATGAAGCCACCACGGCTAACGAGTCAATGTTTCAATTCACGTGGTTCGGTATCGACAGGCGCGGCACAGTTTCGTATTACGTGACGCGGACCGCACCTATACCACCGCGATTTCGAAGCGTGCGAGCCGGGTGTCGATGCGTTGCATTACCGTCACGATTTTGGAGACGCATGCCGACACATCGCTCTATCGGACGCAAACTTCGTATGGTCCACAACCTACGTAGATGGCGAAAGCGAATCGCAATCACCGGCGGGAATTTGACATGGTCAGTGGCAAAGGGTGCGCGGTGCTGGAGCGATTCGCGTACGTCTTCGCCAATCATTATTTTGGGAGGTGATCCTCGGAACTAACTCGCCGTCGAGAATATCTTGAACATACCCTTTGAAAACTCACGAATGGTTCGAAACTATGTATAGTTTGAGCAGTAATTACGTTGAAGCGCGGTATGTTTAACCTCTCTTCGGACTTAGCATGGCGTGCAACAGCCACTGCGACCGTTTTCGGTTTGGCTTTGATTTGGTTGCTATCCGGCGTCTTAGCTGCCGACGAAACGCAAGTTCAACCTAGCCTCGCTGAATTAAATGAAGCGGCGGATGAACGAGTTAACGCTCGTAAGCCCGTCACCGTTCGCGCACGTCGTAGCACGGCGAAACCGAAAGCGCGCGTGCTTACACTCAACGGCAAAACAGAAGTTAAGTTCGTTGCCTCGTTGCAGTCTGAGACGACCGGGCAAGTTGTTGAACGCAACTCAGACGATGGTGCAACGGTAGCTAAAGGCGATCCTGTTTGTACGGTTGAAGTTAATGATCGAGACGCAAGAGTGGCCGCGGCAAACGACGCCGTGACGTTAGCGCTACTTGAGCATGAGGGTGCCTTACGGTTACGAGAGAACGACTATCAACGCGAATCCGAAGTCGTCGCAGCAAAAGCGAAGTTAAGCGCGATGCAACACGCGCTTGTGCTCGCAGAGGAAGCGCTCGCCAATACGGTAATTCGTGCACCAATTTCTGGTTTCGTCGAGCGCGTCCACGCGACAGTCGGCGATTTCCTCGTACCCGGTTCACCTTGTGCAACCATACTTGATCTCGACCCGATCTATGCCGTTGTCCAAGTCCCAGAACAGTTTGTGGATCAAATATCACTCGGAACCGAAGTCAATGTATCTCTCGCGACGGGGAGCGTGGTTACCGGCGAAGTCTCCTTTATTGGTATGCAAGCGGCCAGTGGCTCGCGTACATTTCGTGTCGAAGTCGCAGTTCCGAATAAGCAATACGAAATAAGATCAGGCGTTACAGCGGAGGTGGGATTGTCATTAACGACGCATATGGCACATCAAGTGTCATCCGCGCTCTTGGTACTCGGTGATGCAGGAACACTCGGCATCCACACAGTTAATAACTCCACGGTTGAATTCCACGAAGTCGAGATCGTGACCGAGGATGCCGATGGGGTTTGGGTTAGCGGCTTACGAGACCAAGTCGTGATCATTAGCGTGGGTCAAGATCTTGTTTCACCGGGCCAGCGCGTCGACGTACAGTGGGTTTCGGGTTGAGTACATCCCGCGATCATGAGTCGAATCAGGTCGCTTTGAGAACACTCACATGAAAGACAAGCTTATCGAGATCGCCATGGAACGCAAACGTTCGATGATCTTGATCATGCTTGGGATCATCGTTTTCGGAGTGGTCGCCCGTCTGTCGATCCCAACCGAGAGCGAACCTCGCGTCGAGATACCGTATTTCGTGATCACTGTCGTCCACGAAGGGATATCGCCTGAAGACGCGACGAGGCTACTCATACGTCCGATCGAACTCGAGCTAAAGGCGCTTGACAACGTCAAGGAGATCACCGGAACCGGTGCTGAGCATATGGCGTACATATCGGTCGAGTTCGATGCTTCAATGGACATCGATGTCGCAATGGCAGACGTGAGGGAAGCCGTCGATCGCGCCAAGCCTGAACTACCTATTTCCGCCGAAGAACCCGTTGTTGCAGAGACGGCAAGTACAGATTTCCCGATCGTACAGATCAACCTAGTTAGCGAGAAGGCGTCGGAGCGTCTCATACTAGAAACGGCTAGGGGTCTTCGTGACCAAATCGAGACGCTTCCGGGTATTCGATCGGTCGTTATTCAGGGGCACCGCGATGAGGTGCTCGAAATCACGGTTGAACCTGCGCGTTTGCTAGCGAATGGCGTCACCGTCGAGCAACTGGTCGTCGCACTCACACGCAACAATCAGTTAATCCCGGCGGGTTCGCTAGACGCAGGCAAAGGGAGCATCGCACTCAAGATTCCTAGTATCGTCGAAGAGGCGAACGACCTAATAGATCTACCGTTGTATACCGACGGTGAAACCGTGGTGACCTTAGGCGATGTAGCGACCGTGCGACGCACGTTCAAGGATCGGACACACTATGTTCGCGCGAATGGCAAGCAGTCAGTTTCGCTGTTCCCGTACCGTCAAGTTGGCGCCAACTCCATCGACACGACAAGAGCGGTCCGCGCTGTCATTGAAGGGTTTCGGTCGAACATGCCAGACGACATCGAGCTTTTCATCACGCGCGATGCTTCTGCCTTTGATATGCAGCAAGTCACAGAGCTCGAGGGCAATATCGTTACTGCGTTATTCCTCGTTTTGGCTGTCGTCCTACCCTCGATCGGCTTGCGCAGCAGCGTGATCGTAGCTGCCTCAATTCCTGTTTCGTTTCTGTTTGCGCTGATTTTCTTGTGGTTGTTCGGTCACTCGTTCAACTTCATGGTGATGTTCGGAATGTTGATGGCGCTCGGTATGCTGATTGACGGTGCGATCATCGTAACCGAAGATGCTGAACGACGTATGAGCGTCGGCGCGTCCGGCGAACGCGGGTATGCAGAGGCCGCACGGCGTATGTTTGCCCCCGTAACTGCTTCGACCGCGACGACGCTAGCAGCGTTTCTCCCATTGCTTTTCTGGCCGGGAGTGCCAGGCGAATACATGCGTTATTTGCCACTCACCGTGCTGGCTGTCTTGATTGGGTCGCTCGTTTATACGTTGATCTTCGTACCTAGCTTAGGTGCCACGCTCTCAAGGCACATTGGCGAACGCGAGGTAACTACACGTGCGATAAGCCCATGGGATCGGGACATTGATCAGTTAACAGGTTTTTCTCGCTGGTACGCCAAACTAATCTCATCGGCCGCACGTCATACGTTCTTCACTCTTGTGGCGATCTTGCTTGTGGTTTACGGCATATTTTCGCTCTATAACATCAGAGATCTTGGCGTCATATTCTTTAACGAGAACGATCCCGTTTACTCGCAGGCTTTTGTTCGTGCACGCGGGAATCTGAATATAGAAGAGGCACACGCGCTTGTTCAAGAAGTAGAACAGGAAATCGTCGAGACCGACGGTGTTAAAGAAGTAAGCACGTTCATTAGTAGTGGTTTCGAACGGGGCGAAGGTCAGCGCCAGACCTATCGAGGTGGTTCGGCTGCAGACGTCATTGGCACGATCTGGGTTGAGCTCCACGAAGCCAACCAACGCACGCGAAATGGAATCGAAATCGGCGAAGAAATCCGCGCGAAGGCGGCGCAAGTCGGCGGCATCATCGTAGATTTGAAACCCTTTGAAGGTCAGCTTCTTGCCGGTAAACCAATATTCATTCAGTTCTCTGCGCGAGATCGGGATAAACTCGCGCCTATCGTCGAGGCTGTACGAGCACATCTCATAGAGGACGTGTCCGGATTGCGAAACCTTGAAGACACATTGCCACTACCTGGTTTCGAATGGCAGCTCGACGTGGACCGCGCCAAAGCCGCCCTCTTCGGGGTCGACGTGACCACGGTCGGACTCGCTGCGCAACTCATTACCGACGGCGCCAAACTAGGTGAATACCGTCCAAACGATGCTGACGAAGCACTTGACATCCGCCTCCGATTTTCAGCGGCAAGTCGCAGCATTGATCAACTCGACGAATTGCAAATTGCGACCAACAACGGTCTAGTACCGATCTCAAATTTCGTGACGAGGAAGGCAGTCAAACGCCAGGATGCTATCCAACGACGTGACCAACGTGACATTCACGTTATTCAAGCAGATGTGATACCAGGTGTGCTAGCAGACGCGAAAATCAGTGAAATCCAAGATTGGCTGGATGAGCAGTCATTTGACCGCTCAGTTGACATTCGTTTCCGCGGGACGGCAGAGGATCAAGCCGAATCGATCGCCTTCGTGACCAAGGCGTTCTCGTTCGCGTTGCTTTTGATGTTTGTGCTGCTCGTAACGCAGTACAACAGCATCTATCAGTCGTTCATCACGATATTTGCCATCGTGCTATCGACGGCGGGCGTGTTTCTTGGGTTGGTGATCACTCACTCACCGTTTAGCGCGATCTTAAGTGGTGTCGGGATCATCGCGCTCGCCGGTATCGTCGTAAACAACAGCATTGTGCTGATAGATACGTTCAATCAAGGTCGAAAAGAACGCCCGGATTTTGATCTTGTACGGTTAGTGACTTTAACTGGATTGCAGCGGCTGCGACCCGTGGTGTTAACCACTGTTACAACCATGATCGGTTTACTCCCGCTTGCGAGCCACCAATCCATCGACTTCATTAATCGAACTTGGACCACAGGCGGTAACTTGTCAAGCTATTGGGTGCCGCTTGCTCAGGCTATCGCGTTCGGCCTGTCCTTTGCAACGATCCTCACCCTCGTGGTTACTCCTGCGCTACTAATTCTGCCAGTCGCCGCGGTCGAAACCAGCATGAAGTGGCTCGCACGTCTTCGTCGTGTTCTACCTACGCGCACCACGTCGCGCTCGGAAGTATTTCCTGATTAACCCGAAGACGCCACGTCTATCGTTCGTTATCGAATGGATGCCGATACTCATCCGAATGTGAATGTCGTTAAGCAGCTTCCGCTAGTGGATTACGTAGAGCTTTCACCCTGAACTTGAAGCTCTTGGCGGGACTGAACTTCGGGAGCGGACTCAATTTAAGCTCGTAGTCCTTCGGCACCATTTCAAGTTCACAGTGGTGTGCAACTAGCAAGAGATTTGCGGCTAATTGCAACTCAGTAAACCGCGATCCTAGACACGTATGTGTCCCTAAGCCGAACGGGTAAAACGCACCCCTCTTTCGGTGTTCTTCGCGACCAGGCGCAAAGCGATCCGGATCGAACTTCTTGGCATCCTCGAAATGTTCATCCATAAATTGCGTTGCAGTGAACGCGACGAGTACTGTACTTCGAGTAGGCACGAGATAGTCGTCTACTTCGAACTCATTCATCGCCGTTCGGCTATGCACTGGAATAATAGGATGCACGCGCATTGTCTCCATGATAAATCGATGCGTGAAATCGATGGCATCCAACGTGACGTCTTCCTTCGTGGGATCCCCATTCTCAAACAATGCATCTGCTTCCGCCACGATCCGAGCGTAGAGATCTTTATTTTTCATCATTTCGTACAACGCGAAACTCATCTGGCTGCCGAGATAATGACCTGCGATTAGAGGCGCGATAAACGCAAATTCGAGATCGGTCTCAGGTAGGAACTGAGGATCTGACTTATGAAGTGTCATTAGATCATCGACCAAGTCGCGCGGCTTATCTGCCCTTTCATCAGTAGTGTGGCTCTCGTGAATGTGCCGATACACCTCCAATACATCTTTTAGGTGTTTCTTCATGCGCGGTGTCTTCAGCATGAATTCCGGCATCACATTCATGACATAGATCTTCAATGCGCGAAATTCGTAAATCAAGAGACCATCAAGTACGCTAATCGGCGGATCGATGCTCGTACTGAGTTGGGCGATCTGGCGTCCCGTAAAGCGCTGACATTCCATTTCACCTGGTAACACCCTCCCATCGATCCAAGTAGTGATACGCTCCCGACCGATTCGGAATAGATCATCTAAACGGTTCTCGACCGTCGTACGCGCATTACTAGCTCGCATGACCTTCCGCATTCGGAAATGGTCGGCCCCATCCATACTCGCGATCGAGCGCGCTGTACCCCATGCGGTCTGGAAATCCTCAAGGTAATCGCGTGTTCGCAGATACAGTCTCCCACGCCGAGCAACCCATTGATTCATCTCTGCACCGGCAAGCACTATCACGTCGCGGCCGAGCATCGACAGATTGAATACTGGACCATACTCCTCACACAGTTCCGCTAGGAACCGGCAAAGATCTCTCTTCCTAAAGGACTTCGACTTTAGGTAGGAACTTAACTTCACCTTCGGAACAGGTAGGCGTTTTGGACGAGTCGGTCTTGACGCGTCCAGATCCGAGTCACCAACAGCAGACCGAATCGCTTGTCCAAACAAATCCATACTTGCCAACAGCTGGATTCGTTCCTGAGCGAACTCAAACTCGTCAGCGTCGAGCATCGATCGGAATCCGTCGCAGACGAGCAATAGACCAATAAGGGTCACGTCATGAGGATCAGGAATCTCCTCATCAAATAGTGAACGCCTAATTCTCGCTCTAACTTCCTCTTGTTGTTCAAGGCCTGGACCAATATATTGCCCGGTCCGCAGGACCTTATCACTGAGCTGCCAATACCCCCCAGCATCGTGAACAAGGATGTTCATATTGACAAGTCGATGTAAGACATATTCGATAAATACGTCCGCGTTTGGCGCAAAGTACTCGACCCAATACTGCGTAGTTCGTGGCGTGTCATCGTACGCCATGATTTGCAGGGCCGGATCCAATATGTCGTCACCTATCGGGGTAGGATCGATGACGTGTAAATGGTCAAGATCTGCGTCGATGCGGTTTCGGAACGACAAGTCGAGAATGACCGCACCAGCGAAACCACACCACATACGCCAATCAGATGTAGGCGCAGCAACGAAACCGAGGTCGTCCTTCAACATCAGTAGGACTAACTCTTCGGCGATCGTCAGTCGATGAAATTCCGACGATTCTCTAGGTTCTGATTCGAGTACTTCCTGTGTCATCACGCAACCTGTGAATAAAACTGCTCGCAATATCGACGGAACATCGATATATCGCGATCCAATGCAGAAAACGCTGGACGGGAGCGATAGTTTTGTTTATCCCATATCACCGCATCTTTAGCAACTTCTAATTTAAGGTCGTTCACCATGACCTGCGATGCGACCATCGATGCCAACGGACGGAGAATACTCTTGAGCCACCACCATTTAGGTAGATCCCGAATATCCACGACTAACCACATGTCAATCACCTCTCCGTCAACGGGTGTTGACAAAACCCACTGACGTACCGAGACACCTCCGCCTGTGGAAATCGCGACAGTCGAAACGCCTAGTCCCCAAACCCCAATCGAAATCTCGACCGACAACTTGAATTTGCGCAACCCAAGCGTAAGCATGTTCCGGGTAAACGAATACGAGGAAAACAAGAAGGGACCACAAACCTCAGTTTCGCGGAGTTGCTCTATTTGGGAGTATCCGTGAATCTGCCTTAAATGATTGACGTCGACTGAATTTTCACTCGTTGTCTGCGGGTGGGCTCTAAATCGCATTTTTCTTATGCCGCGCGCCGAGTGATCGCTTGGAAATACCGGCGTTTGCCAGCGCGGATTGTCTGCGTTTTGACCAAAATAGGCAAATATCAATCCGCATGTCTCTGTCACTGCGAAACGGCTTAGCACGGCCGAGCGAGGCGGCTTGACATCGCGCGCCCGCACGCATTTGCCGTTGATGTCGTACTCAAATCCATGGAACGGGCAAACCAAATTTCCGTCTTTCAGCCTACCGCCGGCCGCTGGTCCTAAGTAAGAACCTAGATGCGGGCAAGTACCGTCTGCGACACAGACATCACCATGCTGATTGCGCCAATACACGATTGATCTTCCTAACCACACACGTTCTTTTAGTTGGCCGGCTTCGAGTTCACGACTCTCTGCCACGGCGTACCAACCTTCCGGGAACGGGTATAGCTCGCTACGTGCAATCGGTTCGTTCTGAACCGTTTCAATTCTGCCTTCCATGGCCTATGTGACTTCAGTCAATCAAAATCACCATAGATTGCGCACCTCTGTTGTCGCGAAACGCCGAAGTGTCATTGAGCAACCTTTCGCTCACGCTTCAATTCGTTAGACTCAAATCTAACTCGGTAATCTTGGCTCATTCTGTGGGACTTACACGCTTGTTTACCAGGCAAGGTGCCATTTACCGGCTCTTCGGCGTCACCTATGTGAACGCACACACATCCGACTGCCCCAGTCCCGCGGGCGTCTTGATGCTTGGTTCCTCTTCCTAGTGCTAAATAGTACAGTCTTTCTTGAGAATCGATGGAAACAAATCACACACGTAAAAGCTCGTTAAGAGAATATCTGCGAATTTTCTAGCCTATTCAGACGACCTTTACTGGATAACGACTCTCGATTGGTTATCTCGTTTAGGTGTTATAGACTCGCAAACTCAGTTCACCCCCGATTGCGCGTTCAACCCCTTCTCCCGTTTGGATCAGGTAGGCGCCTTCGTTGTCGATGCCTATGCCTGTCCCCAAGACAGGTGGTTCGACACCCATCAATACGACCTGCCGTCCTCGTAATGTATCGCGTTGTTCCCAGGCTTCCTTAAACACGGCAAAACCTGACGTTTCGAACTGTCGAATCGCATCGTGAGTCGAGTTAATCAACTGCGCCACGAGCGAATTGCGCGAACATGAAACCCCATGGTCAACCACACGCGTCGCAAGATAGTCGCCAGTTACATCCCTTCCAGGCGCATCGTTGACGTTGATGCCAATGCCTACAACCAATCGCGCCGGTCGTTGTGCGTCGGCTAATTCGATGAGAATGCCGCCTACCTTGCGCTGACCGATCAGAACATCATTCGGCCACTTCAGTCTTGCATCGTCGATCCCGAACCGGTCTAGCGTCGTCGCGGTATGCAGTCCGACCGCGAGACTAATCGCCCCGATTTCGGCAGTCGAACGGTCGATAGCAACACCGATACTCACCGCAACATTCTTTGCGAAAGGCGATACCCACTGTCGTCCACGTCGACCTCGACCCCGTGTTTGTACTTCTGCCATGCGTATCCAACCATCGATTTCCATATCACGCGATCGTTCCAGTAAATCCGAGTTCGTGCTCTCTGTACACGGCAGTGCCTCTATCCGCCGTAGCCACGCACGCGTGGACTCATTCAAATTGGACTCGATTGTCGTAGCGTTCAGAAACTCGCAATCCCGTTCGCCAAAAACGCCGTCGACACACGCTACACCATATTCAGCCAGCTGCGACCCAATTGTTGCGTCGACATCGGTTGTCCTCAGTTGCCGTCCATTCGCTAACGCCGCAAACGCTTCCTCTAATGTCATGTCTTGCTTCCGGTCAGAAATCACCCAATTTCGCTGTGTTAGTGGCCTGTATAACTAGACCAATCACTACACTTACAAAGCTGATGGCGCACGCCGCGACGTCAGCTGATATTTTCTGATGGGTACTCATATGGAATTCGGGAAGTTCAAATCGACCGACGCACTCAACAAGACCTTCAATCGCATCAAGTCACTCGGTCTCGAAACCAACATCTACGAACTTGACACATACGGATTCACGGTCGTGTCACCGGAGAAAGTGGCAGATAACGCATTTTTCGAACGGATTAGAGCTACCGTACTCCGAATTTGTACCGAACGAACCGGGGTGGAATTCGAATTAGACGCTAATGGTGAGTTTGGCGAGTACAAGGCACAACCACAAATAGACGGGCAATTCCTATTGTTTTACTTATTAATGGCAGACCGTGTGTTTGAGGAGTGGGTCATGAATCCCACACTCTATGCGCTCATCGACTATCTCATGCGCGGCCAACAGCAACTCTCCAGTCTGACCTCGTTTGTGAAATGGCAAGGCGAACGCGATACACTCGGATTGCATAGCGACTCACCACCCGATCGCGACGGACATCTGCCAGCGTGCTCTGATGTCGCAAACGCAGCGTACTGCCTCACGGATTACACCTTGGAAAACGGCGCGATTGCCATGGTGCCTGGAAGCCATCTCTACTGTCGCCAACCAAAACCTGGTGAAGCCGAGAAACGTGCCGTACCCGTCGAAGCAGAGGCGGGATCATTGATCGCCTGGCATGGGAACACATGGCATGGTGCATTTCCGAAGAAAACTGATGGGCTCCGTCTAAACGTCACCAGCTACCACTGCCATCGACGTCTTAAGACACAAGAGGCGTATCAGTGGCGCGTCACGCAGGAGATGCTCGATCGTAATCCACCAGAATTTGCACGTCTAGTAGGCGCAGATGATCATATGGGGTGGGACGAAAACGGACCAGACTATACGCGCGGGATTCAGTACATGTCTGACGACGCAAAGAAACGCTTTGCGGCATTGCGCGCTAAGAAAAAGGCGGCTTGATCGACACTGAACCCCATCGTTGAAGAGACCACAGAAGAGAGATTCGTTCTGAGATGGCCGAAACAAACTTAATCACTACGCTTGACGAGTTTCAAGACGAGTACCGAAAAGGCATCGGTAGTGTCCTTCCACACCGCCCCTCTAAACAAGCAACGGTCGACAACCTACGACGCTATGCCGATGGCGTCGGCGACTACAACCCGTTATTTAGATCGCCTGAGTATGCGTCGACGAGTCGTTATGAAGATCTAGTCGCCGCACCGACATTCTTATACGCCGTTACGCTCGGAGTGGTCGCAGGAGAGACCGGAGCCATCAATCGTGCCCGAGTGAACACGCAATATCTCCCAGTGAACTACGCCGGGGCGGAGATTGATTTCATCCGACCTATTTGGCGCGAGGATACGATTACTGCAATTGAAACAGTTGGCGAAACAGTGCGCAAGACAAGCTCACGAATTGGGCCGATCAACTTCAATACCGGACACGTTGAATTCACCAATCAGCGCCACGAAGTGGTCGCCACCATCAAGACGCTGATGGCGAGATATCAAAACACTGGCGGTACACTCGAGTACAACCGTGAGGCAAAAGAAGCGACGGAACACCAGCTTGTGCCTGCCGACCCTTTAGTCTTCGAGCGTGAACGACAGGGGAAGGAGGTACGACATTGGGACGATGTCGCAGAAGGTGACGAGCTGGACCCGCTACAGAAAGGCACCTACTCCGTCACGGAGCTGTTCCTGTTCACACATGGGGTGCTCGGAACTGGACGTAGTACAAGAGCAGCTTTAGCTTCAGAGGGCTCGACCGATCTTGGTGGTGGTGGTCGATTTGATGAAGAACACGCCCAGAAACGACGTAATATGCCCGGTCAGTTTGACTACGGTCCGCAACGCGTGTGCTGGTTAGCGCAGGCAGCGACCGATTGGATGGGGGACTACGGTACTTTGAAGAAACTGCATGCATCAATTCGACACCCCAATGTCGTCGGCGACACGAATACGGTTGTCGGAAAAGTGAACAAGAAGTACATCAAGGATGATGAGCATGTTATTGAGCTGTTGATCGAAAATCAGAATCAATCAGGATTGGCGACCGCGTACGCTACGGCTACCGTGGCGCTTCCAGCACGCTAGATCAGGCAATACGCACGCGCCTGTTTACACATTTGAATCAAATCGCATAAGGTCAAACTAGCTGCGTTCGCCGCAACCGACCTTACGCAGTTTCGCTTGTTTCTTGATGGCTCGTTCGCATGCGATCACCAAGCACACTGTCTGAGGCACTACCGCTGAGCTACCTTCGCATCCGCTATGTCCGCTAGCACACAGTGTACGTCGACTAGGGGTGCGAAAAGATCATAGTTTCATACTATCGAACCAAACACTTGGATTGACGCATCTGCGATATGACTGAGCAACTGGTTCTTCCGCTTACGCATGTTGCTTCTTTGGAGCTCGTAGGTGGAAAAGCTCAATCGCTATCGCGTCTATGTAATGCAGGCTATCGGATTCCCAAGGGGGAAATCCTCACCACAACGGCTTACGACAGGTTTGTCGACGCGCATGCAATTCGCGAACGCCTGCTAGACGCTGCATTGCCCGATATTCAGTCGGAAACGCTTGTATTTACCGATGCGGAAGCACGCGTCAGAGCGTTATTCGACGGCTTACTCCTAACGGGCGAATTAACCGAACTGATTACGAGGATATATGACAAACTCGAAGGTCACGATAAAGCGCTCGCCGTCCGCTCGTCAGCTACGGTAGAGGACCGACCGACGCATTCGTTTGCCGGCCAGCACGCAACCTACCTGAACATCACCAGCTTAGAAGCGTTGATCGAATCCGTAAGGAATTGCTGGGCGTCGCTTTGGTCAGAACGTGCCCTTAGTTATCGACATCAGGTGGGCATCAAAAACAACGATATTGCTATGGGTGTCGTCGTGCAACAGCTCATCTCGGCCGATGTCGCGGGCGTTGCGTTCACTGCCAATCCGGTGTCAGGCGCACGCAACGAGATATACATTAACGCGAGTCACGGTCTCGGCGAAGCTGTGGTGAGCGGCTCGGTTGATCCAGATGAATTCGTGCTAGACCGAACGACATTTGAGGTCAAATCGAGCCGTCTTGGAAGCAGGGGAAAACAAACTAACAAGCATTCCGGCCAAGATTTTGACGATCAATCGGTCGAAACAGAACCCTCGGCAAAGCCTTGCTTGGCGTCTTCCCAGTTGAATGTGCTTGGGGATCAGGCTATCGCGGTCGAAAAGCTGTTTGGTGGTACGCCACAGGATATCGAATGGGCGTTTGGTGAAGGCGAACTCTGGTTACTTCAGTCGAGAGCCATCACCAGGCTCCCGCCTGAGCCACTCGAACATGTGCGGTGGGATCCGCCTGAACCAGGTGCATACCTACAACGTTCGCAGTTTGTCGAGCACGTACCCGACCCCGTGTGCACGCTATTCGAGGACCTACACATGCGTAGGTCGTTGCAAGAGGCATGGGGTCGCAATCTCACACGCCGTGGTAACCATGATTTTGAGGACACACAGCCACCTGCTTGCTTCCAATTAACCACAACCGTAAATGGTTTCGCGTATCGCCACGTTGGCGAACCTCCTCGGACAGGGAACCCGGTTCCAACGCGTAAGAAACGACACTCTCGCTTCGCGCGACATTGGTCTACAGTGCGGATTTACCTTACCTTCACGCCTATGTGGCGCTATGTCGCACTACCGCGTTACTTGAGGCAGATCCAGCTTTGGGGAAAGCTTGATCCGTCTTCTGCTTCTATCGAACAACTTTGGAAAGGTATTCGAGCTCTTTCGAAAGCCGACGCCGGCTACTGGTTCAACGGCGGCGTTTGGAACGCGTTTTCGCTGAGCCGTGGCACAGAAGCACAACTGCAGAACTTTCTTCACGAATTCGGCACGGATGAATTTACTAGTGGTCACTTCCTCAGGGGACTTAAGTCTGCGGCGTTCGATAGCCAAGCAACGCTTTACCGCATCGCGGAGTTAATTCGAAGTGACAAGCAGCTATGCGGTAGCCTAATCAAACATTCGCCGCAGCAGATGCTAGAAATATTGGCTTCGCATCCACAAGCACAAACCATCGAAACCGCCATCAACGAATACTTCCTGCAATTCGGCCATCAGCTTCGTACGCTCGATTTCGGTGAACCATTAGAGATCGAAAACCCGCTCAATACACTGCGCAGTCTTCACGCTTACCTGCTACAGCCAAGTCTCGATCCGGCTCGCAATCGCGATCGTCTCAGGCTCGAACAACGACAAGCGCAAAAACGTGCAGCCAAACACTTTCGTGGAAAGTTAAGACTGAAATTCTGGTGGCGGATTTGGATTGCAAGACGTTATTACCCTTATCGGGAGGCGGCGATGTTCCACTTGGGTAGAGCATGGACTGTGTTGCGGCCGCTTGCGATAAAGTTGGGTCAGCGACTGGTGGAGCGAGGAACGCTGCGCAAAGCAGACGACGTTTTCTACCTGACGTCTGAGGAGCTTGGACGTGCGATCCGAAGCATCGTTTCGATAGATCGTTTGCCGGATGCTCATCGGAAAGCACACTATCCAAAAGGCGCAACACTACCGGAGTTTGCACAGAGAGCGATTGAGCGACGCACGCTAATGTCCCGTCGCAAGAGTCTTACGCCTCCGTTTCTGATTCCTGGGCCGCCGCCATGGGCACCGCTTGCTCCCGAGCGACAAGAGGAAACGTCAGGAAACGTACTTCGTGGCTCGCCAGTCAGTCCAGGTCATGTCACGGGTGAAGCATGCGTAATTCGAACACTTGAGGAATTCGCTGAATTCCGACCCGGCACCATTCTCGTCTGTCCCACCACGACGCCAGCTTGGTCGGTCCTATTCCCTCAACTGATTGGTTTGGTTACTGATATTGGAGGAATTCTCGCGCACGGCTCAATCGTTGCGCGTGAATTTGGCATCCCCGCGGTGTTAGGGCTCCTCGAAGCGACCGAGAAGATCCAAGACGGACAGACGATCACCGTCAACGGCGACTCCGGCACAGTTGAGCTAGAGTAATGCGCCATAACATCAATCCAATGGTATGAGCTTGAGTTTTTGGAATGTTCTAGTGCCAACGGCTCTCGCTGCCCCTGGAGCTCGAATGCGCTAGTCTTCGCGTTTCGTGCCGTTCTCTAGTTTTTTCCCACCGCGCGCAGAATCGATCCTTTGCTTCATCTTGTGGATCCACAGATCGTTCTTGACTTCGTCGGGTACCGGTAGATCCATCGCTCGAATGCGTTTGTACTCGCCTCGTTCCATGGCGAGTCGGGTCGCCACGGTCGTCTTCGGACCCGAGTAGGTAGCGATTTCTATCAGCCCTGAGGAGTAATAACCCATACGCTGCAACAGTTTCTCGGAAGCACTTTCCAAAACTTCTGGATCGATCGAGAGTTGCCAGTTTTCCTGTTGCCTCAACCATGGTTTGACGTTCGAATTCGTCATGATGTAACTCCATGCAATAAACGCCCATCCATCAGCATGACCGTTCCACCTTTAGCTTCAACATTTACGGCGGGTGGAAGTGGACCGACCTCTTCACCAGGTTTTGTATTCGAAACGAGGCGATGGCTTGTTGGAATCACCAAGGTTCCGCCGTTAACCTCGCTAACATCCTGCATGATGTAAACCGTGTTTACCAAGATTGGCGCGTGCGGTGTTTGAATCGGGTGAATCGCGCCTGAATCCTGATGCAGGTTTTGCGGATAGCTTCCAGGTCGAGCGATGTTCGATGCAAATGAGTACGCGTAATGGCCAGGGCCGAGCAATTCTTTATTAAGTTGCTCAAGCATCGGACCGCCTTGCACCCATTCGGGATCGAACTCGATGCATTTGGCGAAGCATTCACCCTTATTGACGAGCGTCCACATGATGTGGAAATGTGGCGTCATGTCCGCTAAGCCGCAGTCGCGTTCTGCCTCTGCTTGTTTCTCCAGCCGGTCGCGCATGTACGAGCACTGATATTCGCTCATTGCGTCTTCGATCAGGCAGAATCCATATTTCCGTAGATCAAGTCTTGCTTTGTTTATATCCTTCGTTTCGCACGGTAGATCGTCGAACTGCTTCCAATAGTTGTGCTTACGCGGCACCGTCGTGTCGTAATAAGGGGTGCCGTTGAGACCACCCCCCTCCGCGCTACGCCCTGCGTCAAAGAGCGGGCACTCGAACGGTTCGGTTAAGGATCCGTCAGGACGCATTGCACGCACGCCATTACCACCAACCGGTGGGTTAAGCCACGGATTGTTTTTATGCATTGAACGAAACGGTTCACCAGATTGAAACCACTTCGCATCCTGCAACTGTGCCTCGTCTAATGACAAGGCTTCAACGTTTTCGGGTAGAAATTCGGTCGGAACGTCACCATCGACGTGGGACGGGGCGTGTACGGTCATTTACATGGAATTACGTGCGACGCACGATTATAGGACGACTTTTGGTCTCTTAAATTGAAGTTTTACGTGCTCCGTTCGTAACCACTGTTGTGCGAAATCGCGACTCTAAATTAACTCAATAACTCTAAGAACTTCGAGTTTTAGCGTGAATTTGAACCACTTCCCCCACCGAAAAAGATGAGCGATTAGAAAGTTAGCTTCGTAATCGCGACACAAAGTGACGTTGCGGAGATGAGAATTCCTATTGCCCTTCAAGAGATTTTCAAGGAGTAGCGTCAAACCTAAACCTCATTTCTAGAGCCAGTTTATTTCGATGGGAATCACCATGAATACCACAGTTCCTACCTTTCTTCGTACTTTACGCCTCGGTGAACCGACGTTGTGCGACAATCTCGCAATGGTGCCTTTATTCGCCAACTCTAATTCCAAGCCCGATTACATCACCCTTGAAGCGGGACTCAAGTCTGGTCTACTTGAAGTAGAGGAACTTGAAAGCGGCGCAAGCGTGAACGATATTTTGCTTCGCAATAAATCAGATCTTCTTGCACTTTTATTTGAAGGAGAAGAGTTCATCGGCGCGATGCAGAATCGCGTGCTAAACGTCTCGATTCTGGCAAACGCACACAGTAAGCAGACTCTACCGGTGTCATGCGTCGAGGCTGGTCGCTGGCATCACGAACACGATGAACGAGAACGTCAAAAGTTCAACATCGCCAATAGGATGCACTACGCACGAGGGCGAGCATTGGAGAACAGCGCTGTCTCTCGGAACCTCGAAACTCAAAAAATGTACCGAGGCGATCAATCTAAAGTTTGGGACGACATCGCTATTAGATCTCGGCGTATGAACGCTGAATCACCAACAGCCGCATCAGATGCACTGTATGTTTCGGCGGAAAAACGAATTAACGAATATACGAAGTCTTTTGTACACCAACCTGAGCAGGTCGGTTCACTATTCCTAATCGACGACGCCGTATCAGGACTTGAGATATTCGCAAACGAAATTACGCATCGAAACATGCTATTGAGATTGATTCGGAGTTACGCACTCGACGCAATCAATGCCGAGGAAACCGGTCCCGGTGCTAAGGATAGAGTTCCCAAAGTCAGCGTTCAACGAGCTAGGAAAGCTGCTGATTCGTTCGTCAAACAACTCAGCGAGTCTTGGACGAAAGAATTCAATGGCGTGTGCCTTGGTCGGAACGTTCGATTCAAGGACGACGGAATCACAGGTGGCGCTCTAGTCCACAACGAAACGCTCTTCCACTTGTGCGCATTCGCCGCGTAGTAGCGATCCGACTGCCATTACGTGAATCTTCACCAAATCTCGGTATTTTCGTGGTCAGATTCGCATCGGGAATCTCACCACCAACGACGTGCACTATAAACGAACATCAACCACAGAACCCTACTAAAACTCACTAACAACGCCGACCTAGCACGAATCCGAACGCTAGAGATACTCAACCATCGAAAGGGTGCGCCTGAAGATACTTAAATATCTTAGAAGAAACATCACGTGCCTCATCATATCGAACGTACGGCAAACTCGCTGTCGATCGCTTCAAGCCATAGGCGGCTGTCGAAATGCTCAGCGTTGCGACGGCATGACCTACATCGAAGAAACTCTGAGTCATCTCGACGCTCTGTATCTTCCGTAAAGGTACTAGGGTCGATTTTCTTACCCACCAGCCGCGCTCCATAATGATTGCATCAGTGGTTAACCGGTATCGCAATCCACTCACGAATCTCTTTGCTTCAATCACGAGAAGCGGTAACACCAATAATGCCGGCAAAAGAAAGAGCGGGGAGACCAGTACAAGAGCAATAGAAACCGGAAACCAGATTAACAGGTGTTTCTTGAGCCTTCTCTGCCAAGAACTCTTCACTGCCGTACACCACGACCCGCTCTCTAGGGAAATGTGATCAAAAACTCTCGCAAGGATTCGGTTTGTTGTTTGAGGTCGCCCAATCGGCACAAGCCAATCCAATAGCCTGTTGAAGATGCGATTCTCAGAGTAACTAGATGACGTTGTATAGATGGAAACCGATTCAGAGTTTAAGAGTCTGTGTCGTAGTGTTCGAATTCGCTGTACGAATTGGATTTTCTTCATCGGGATCCGACGACTGGTTGATATGAATCCCCTTGTCGTGATCTCTAAATTCTCGTTGGAGACTGATAGTCGGAATCGAGAATAAAGAAGCCGAAGCACGACAAAACTACCCAAGGCGACCGCAGCAGCGAACATTACGCCTAAAAAACTCAGAAAAACCAAAGGAGGGAGCCAGTTCACATCGTGATTGAGCGTTAGTGCAATCCAGGGAAAGAACCCATATGCCAATTCAATGCTTACGTATGAACTCCAATCAGTCACACTTACGCCGATCATGCGCTCCACAAATGAACCTAAGTCATTACCGAGTCGCGTACCGAATGGTCTTTGTATCGCAATCAAGAACGTGAAGACCGTTACTAATGCTGTGTTTCGAACCAATCCAAGTTTTAAACAGTCCCAAGTCGACATCTGATACAGGATTTCGTCTCCATTCGTATTCGGGAACCCTGATGTCTCCAGCGCCGAGGACACATCGCGGTTTTGCGCGCGCCTCTGTTCATTGAACGTTTGGATTCGAGTGTTTAAGTCATCCAAAACGTCGGGCCTAACCCCAGGTAAAACAATGGCGGAGTCCGACGCTGCCTGAACCTGCAGTGTTGTCAATCCGAGCGTTTTTTGTATTGTGGTTTGGGTCGTGTTGATGTCTACAACACGTTCGTAGGGTATTGTGACCGTATTGGTACTGTAGAAACCTGATCTTCGAACTAAATGGTCGTTTTCAATGCGATATCGTTCGCAATAGTGCGTTCTCATACTAGCCGCGATGACCCCTGCGATTGACAGAACAGCCAGGACCCCATCGTAATTGCCATCTTCTGGTGTATTAGTCACCGCTATGACGGCTATTGCAGTCAAGAAAGGCAGCAATTTCGGAACGGCAGCACCAAGACTGCTTGTCCAGTGAAAGTGGCGAAACGATCGATCAGACATCGTCACTAGGCAGGGGTTCCCTGTTTAGCTGATCGATGATTTGCTGGCGAAAGTAGTGAGCTCGTTCTGATGAGATATGTTGGACCTCAACCCCCACACCGGTAGCACCTGCATAGAGTGTCGTTAAGTCTAGCTTTTTCTGAAGATACGACTGCGTCACAGTCACCTTCTGTATTCGATTCCTCGGTAACGTCTGGTGAGATCTAACCCAGACTCCCGACAGTACGTAGATGCCGTCCTCGTCAATCAGGTAGCGATATCGAGTTACATGTAAAAGACCCATAACGAAATGCAAGATCGCACGGGTTAGCGCATAACCTAAATAGAGATGGTAGAACGAAACAGCCACAACAAGCCAAGGATTTCGATCCGTCAGAACATCTTGGCCAATAGACAGTTCGTCAATAAACACCATCGGGACCATAAGCACCAACGGCATGACGAATTTACTCGACCTGTCTAACGCTTCTGCAAACTTCGCCTCGCTCGAAAGTCGACTATATGTTTCAAATTCCGTTGACTCTGAGTCCAATCCTTGGTGATTTGCGTATGTTGTCATCTCGCTTCGTGGCGGAGATCCATCGTTCATTATTGACCCCTCAGACAATTGACCAGGTCAAGTTCGTGTACCTCTGCCTCGAACGAAAATTCACGTACTAGGCGGAACTTTCCCATCCAGCCGTGGTTTTAATTCTGAGACATGCTGTATACACGGCTTGTCGAAAAGTTAAGTTAAGAATCGACACTGAGTGCATCGACTAACCCGTGTTTCGTAGTCCGCTGGCGATACCTGCCATCGTCACTTTTAACGCTTTTTCAATTTCTGCCGCGTCAGTTTGATCATCCCCTCTAAATCTTGAAAGTAATTCGGACTGCATGAGATGTAATGGGTCAAGATACGTGTTTCTAACTAAAAGAGATTCCCTGACTTCGGGTTGTTCTTGCAATAGTGCCTCGGTCTCTCTCAGTCGGCACATGTTGATGGTCGACTCTTCAAAGTCGTCAAGGAGTCGCTGCAGCAATTGATTTCTGTCTTTATTAACCGCTAATCGAGTCGCGTAGTAATTGACTAGACTAGGGTCCGCTTTCGCAAGCATGACCTCAAGTAGCTCAATCTGCATTCGAAGGAACGGCCACTTCATCATTCGCTTAGTTAATTCAGGGTCGTCTGCTAAGTTCTTTAGAACGCTCGATGTACCGCACCAAGCGGGAAGCATCAGTCGAACTTGCGTCCAAGCAAATATCCAAGGAATCGCACGTAAGGAACGTATGTCTTCGGTTTTGGTGTTCCGTCGATTCGGTCGACTTCCTATTGCCAGATCGGACAGTTCCTGTTCTGGTGTTAATTCATTAAACAAGCCAACAAATCCGGCGTGATTCACGACCTCACGATATTCGGCAACCGATTGGTCAGCTAGTTTCTCGACAATACTCCTAAGCGATAAGTCATCGCCGGAGCGCATTGTGTGCGTAGCTTCAACCGTAGCAAACAGGTATCTTGCTAGGGTCTCAATTGCGGTATCCGGCGTCCCTAGTTTGAACCTGATCATCTCCCCTTGTTCAGTCAAACGTAACGTACCATCGACCGTACCCGGAGGCTGAGCGAGAATGGCTTCGTGAGTCGGACCACCCCCTCTGCCGATTGCGCCACCACGGCCGTGAAATAGTTCCAGTTTCACCCCATGACTAATTGCAATTCGCTTTAGTGATTCCTGTGCACGATACTGTGCCCACGCGGCAGCAAACTGTCCCGCATCTTTGGCTGAATCCGAATATCCAATCATGACCTGCTGTGTGTCATCTAGACGTCGCAGGTATTCACGGTAAACCTGGATGTTCAACAACGAGTTCAACATCGAAGCAGCGTTGTTCAGGTCATCAAGCGTCTCAAACAGAGGTACAACTTGAACAGGGTTCTGTAAACCGGACGCACGAAGTAACAAGACGACCGCAAGCACGTCTGTTGGGGTCGCAGCCATGGAAATTATGTAATTTGAAACGCCGGAACCACTGAATCTCGCGGTGAGCTCGAACGTTCGCAATACCTCCGCAGCTTCATCGGAGGGCACCCATTTAGCAGGCAGGAGCGGTCGCTTCGATTCGAGCTCTTTCGTCAGAAACTGTAGACGTTCTTCTTCATTCCAATGTGCGTAGGTGGAATCAGATTCGTCTAAGTATGTAGTTAACTCGTCCAGGACCAAGTTGTGCTTTTGAGAGTGCTGGCGAATGTCTAAATCAACTAATCTAGTGCCAAAACAACAAGCTCGACGAATACTGTCGAGCAACGGACCTCGCGCGATGACTTCAAGTCCACACTCGCATAACGACTCATAACAAGCGACGAGTGGCTCAATCAGGTCTCGGTCCGCATTTAGCCGCACATCGTCACGGGTACTGTCATGCTGGTCGTCTCGAATGAGAAGCCGTAAATACCTTTGGACTTGCGCTAATACATGACGATACGGTTCATTTGCGTCACCGGTTCGCTCCACTAGCTTCGCCGTACACTGACTCATGGATAACGACTCGACGAGACCGTCTAACTCTCGCAGAAAGTTCCGCGCAGCGCGCTCTCGCGCGATTGTTAGAACATTCTCTGAAATTTCAGCTGTTACGTTCGGATTACCATCACGATCACCGCCCATCCAAGACGCGAAATGGAAGGGCATACAGGTTGGAGCTAGCGGCGGCTTGCCGTGCAACTCTAAATGACGGTCCAACTGCCGCATCAGCCTTGGGAGCGCGTGCCAAAGAGAATTCTCAATGACATTAAATCCCCACTGTGCTTCGTCCAGTGGCGTGGGTTTGGTTCGTCGGATTTCGTCTGTGTGCCACGCCTCACTAATTAGGCGCTCAAGCACAGCGTCGTCTGTGTCGTGCAGTGCTTGAACCATGTGGTCGTACTTGCGAATTAAGGTACGTCTCAAAACTTCGGTTGGGTGTGCTGTAAGAACCAATTCGATTCGGGTTCTTTCGAGATCGTCTGAGAGTGTATCCCCACGGAGCCTATAGAGTCTTTCCCAATCGTTTGATAATTCACCGAACTGATAAAGTCCACTCTGTTTTTGTTCAGCGAGATTGGCTAAATTCAGGAATTGGTTGAACGCTCGTACGATATCAACGACATCGTCACTTTCGAGCTCGGCGAGCACTTGGGTGAGTTCAGACCAGTCTGCCTCGGGATGGAACCGCGCCTTCTTTGCCAATGCCCGGATTTGTTCGATCTTTGCGACGAAATCGCTACCGCGTGCATCCTCGATCACCTTCCCTAAAAGCGTGCCTAAACGGCGAACATCGCCTCGCAGTCGAGCGGGAATTGCGTCAAAATCTGTGCTACGACTCGAAGACTGCGACAAAGTAGACTAGGTAACCAACAACAAGCAATGTATAGAACTAGGAAATTATCGGCTTACGTGCAATCCGTGTTAGGATAGATTACGTGAATTCAGGATCTTGGTTTGGCTGGACCGCGGTCGCGCTGACTTGCTGTTCAGGAGTAGCGTCCATTGTTATTACGCCAGCACTTCTGTTATCGCATTTCGCCTTGCTACTTGCGGCAATCGCGGCCGGAAAACGACAGTTTACTTCCGCAATTCTTTGTTACGCCCTATGGTCTTGGTTTCATTTTGGCCTACACGAATACCATCTCGCATTGCGGAATTCGACCAATACCGCACAAGAGTATGTTGTGACTGAATTTGTCCTCATTCATGTCGTATTCGTAACAGGGTTATTGATCGGCGTCGTCTCCACTATGCTACGCTTGTTTCGAGACAATCTCGACTGACGCTTGAGAAAGCTACGAACGTTTACGTCGTTATTCCCCCAAGCAGACCATAGTGGATCTGGTTTGATTTCGCTCGCCTCAATGACCCCGTTCTGTCCGTAACTGCCACGGCACGAGTTCAATAAAAAACCCCAGTACAGGATAACCTGCCTGGGGTTCTTAAGAAGACCTGACAACGACCTACTCTCACATGGGGAGACCCCATACTACCATCGGCGCTGAGCCGTTTCACTACTGAGTTAACTCGCTATGATCATCAGGTCAAAGAGCAGGAATCAAATGATTCAATCGTTTCACGCAAATCGAAATGCCATGTCTGACGAGGTGTTCCGGATGGGTGAACACCCGGTTATATGGTCAAGTCGCACGGGCAATTAGTACGGGTTAGCTCAACGCCTCGCAGCGCTTACACATCCCGCCTATCAACCTTGTAGTCTACAAGGACCCTACAGAAATCTTGAAGATTTGTGAGATCTAATCTTGAGGTGGGCTTCCCGCTTAGATGCTTTCAGCGGTTATCCTTTCCGAACATAGCTACCCGGCAATGCCACTGGCGTGACAACCGGAACACCAGAGGTTCGTCCACTCCGGTCCTCTCGTA
>JAGWBO010000025.1:24831-28718 GCA_021295855.1 Pseudomonadales bacterium
GCCGACATCGAGGTGCCAAACACCGCCGTCGATGTGTACTCTTGGGCGGTATCAGCCTGTTATCCCCGGAGTACCTTTTATCCGTTAAGCAATGGCCCTTCCATTCAGAACCACAGGATCACTAAGACCGTCTTTCGACCCTGCTCGACATGTCTGTCTCGCAGTCAAGCGCACTTTTGCCTTTACACGCTACGCATGATTTCCGACCATGCTGAGTGCACCTTCGTGCTCCTCCGTTACTCTTTAGGAGGAGACCGCCCCAGTCAAACTACCCACCACACACTGTCCTCGTCCCAGCTCATGGGACTGAGTTAGAACCTCAACGTATCAAGGGTGGTATTTCAAGGGCGACTCCACGCAAGCTAACGCTCACGCTTCGCAGTCTCCCACCTATCCTGCACATGACAAATCAAAGTCCAGTGTGAAGCTGTAGTAAAGGTTCACGGGGTCTTACCGTCTAGCCGCGGGAACACGGCATCTTCACCGCGATTTCAATTTCACTGAGTCTCAGGTGGAGACAGTGTGGCCATCGTTACGCCATTCGTGCAGGTCGGAACTTACCCGACAAGGAATTTCGCTCGGTTATTCTCCGTTGTTTCCAGCGGAGCCGGACTCTATCTTGGACTTCCTCGATTCATCTGGTTCGCGATTTGTCGAATTTCTTCGACGCCCTCGCTCGTCAAATGAATTCCCTCTTCCATTTTCAGAAGAACGCTTCGGAACTTTCGAAAGTCCACGTTCTTCTTCGTTTTCAAAGGGTGCTTCATGAAAAATGGAACGATGTTGTCACGCAGATTCTTGAGTTTTCGCACTCGGTAAGCCATTCGATCGCCGTGGTTCACGCGAACCACGCCACATTCGAAATAGTCTTTTAGTGCATACAGAATCTGCACATCGCGCTCGTGTTGTACGACGGTGAATTCCGGTAGGACTTGATATCCTGCCGTCATTTCCTCGTGGGTGTCAATGCCCACATGAAAACATCCTTCACCATCCACGAAGCCTGTAATCCATTCAGCCTGAAGATTCATCGGAGATCCCTGAACGTATTAGTCTCTGAGGGTTTTTGGTACATGCAAATCTTCCCTGCGGATTGTCCCCCTGTTCGCCGGATTTTTACTGAACGGCAAAGACTTGCCGAACGAGTACCGAACGATTTTTGAGGAGTTTCCCGCATTTGGTTCAGTTTTACTAAGGCTAGCATTACTTAACCTTAGGACCGTTATAGTTACGGCCGCCGTTAACTGGGGCTTCTGTCACTAGCTTCGACCGAAGTCTAACAAGATCAATTAACCTTCCAGCACTGGGCAGGCGTCACACCCTATACGTCCTCTTGCGAGTTTGCAGAGTGCTGTGTTTTTAGTAAACAGTCGCAGCCATCAGGACGCGAAGTCCATCACCATCAGCGGCGCACCTTCTCCCGAAGTTACGGTGCTATTTTGCCTAGTTCCTTCACCTGAGTTCTCTCACGCGCCTTGGTATTCTCTACCTGACTACCTGTGTCGGTTTAGGGTACGGGCGTCGCGTAATTAACGCTAAGAGGTTTTTCCTGGAAGCATGGCATCAACGACTTCACCGACCGCAGCCGGTTCGTCATCACATCTCAGCCTTAAGGAACCCGGATTTACCTGAAGTTCCAGCCTACATGCTTGAACTTGGACAACCATCGCCAAGCTCGCCTAGCCTTCTCCGTCACCCCAATTTGCCATACGCGCCGGTACTGGAATATTAACCAGTTGTCCATCGACTACGCCTTTCGGCCTCGCCTTAGGTCCGACTCACCCTGCGTCGACGATCGTTGCGCAGGAACCCTTAGTCATTCGGCGAGGGGGATTCTCACCCCCTTGATCGTTACTTATGTCAGCATTCTCACTTCTGATACCTCCAGCATGCCTCGCAGCACACCTTCACAGGCTTACAGAACGCTCCTCTACCACCCCCGACCTTCGAAAAGGTCGTTGATCCGCAGCTTCGGTATGTGATTTAGCCCCGTTACATCTTCCGCGCAGGCCGACTCGATCAGTGAGCTGTTACGCTTTCTTTAAAGGATGGCTGCTTCTAAGCCAACCTCCTGACTGTCTGTGCCTTCCCACATCGTTTCCCACTTAATCACAATTTGGGGACCTTAGCTGGCGGTCTGGGCTGTTTCCCTTTCGACGACGGACCTTAGCACCCGCCGTCTGTCTCCCTCACTACACTCAACGGTATTCGGAGTTTGCATGGGGTTGGTAAGTCGGGATGACCCCCTAGCCCAAACAGTGCTCTACCCCCGATGGTGATATGAGAGGCACTACCTAAATAGTTTTCGAGGAGAACCAGCTATCTCCGAGCTTGATTAGCCTTTCACTCCTAACCACAGGTCATCCCCCCATTTTTCCACATAGGTGGGTTCGGACCTCCAGTCAGTGTTACCTGACCTTCATCCTGCCCATGGTTAGATCGCCCGGTTTCGGGTCTACTCCTACAGACTGCATCGCCCTATTAAGACTCGGTTTCCCTACGGCTCCCCTAAACGGTTAACCTCGCCAGCAAGAGTAAGTCGCTGACCCATTATACAAAAGGTACGCAGTCACAGCCGTCGAAACGGCCGCTCCTACTGCTTGTACGCATCCGGTTTCAGGTACTATTTCACTCCCCTAAAAGGGGTACTTTTCACCTTTCCCTCACGGTACTAGTTCACTATCGGTCAGCTGAGAGTATTTAGCCTTAGAGGATGGTCCCCCTATATTCAGACAGGATTTCACGTGTCCCGCCCTACTCGACGTCACTACGGAGGTGTTTTCGCGTACGGGACTGTCACCCTTTGTCGTGCTTCTTTCCAGAAAGCTTCCACTAACACTTCCGCAGCTTGATGGGCTACTCCCTTTTCGCTCGTCACTACTAAGGGAATCTCGGTTGATTTCTTTTCCTCCGGTTACTTAGATATTTCAGTTCGCCGGGTTAGCCTTACGTGCCTATAAGAATCACTTCCTTTCAACACGTAATAATGTCCGAAGACACTGGGTTTCCCCATTCGGAAATCCCCGGATCAGAGTCCGCTAATCGACTCCCCGGGGCTTATCGCAGATTGCAACGTCCTTCATCGCCTTCAGCTGCCAAGGCATTCACCAGATGCGCTTCGTCACTTGACCATATAACCGGATGCCCAGCCAAAGCCAAACACCCAGGTAAATTCGATCGTGACGACGATCTTATTCGCCAGACACCAATGAACCGCTCACGCGGTTCGAGAAACAGTCAAATTCGAAACCGAATTCGACCATTTCTGGCATTTCTATTTGCGGTGAATCATTTGATTCCTGAATTGTTAAAGATCAAAAACGCGACCTTTCCGTCGCGTACCACTCTTCGTCATGACATCTTGGTGGAGCCGAGGAGGATCGAACTCCTGACCTGTTGCGTGCAAAGCAACCGCTCTCCCAGCTGAGCTACGGCCCCATCTAATTTGGCGTATCACGCCAAAAATGGTGGGTCAGGGTGGATTTGAACCACCGACCTCACCCTTATCAGGGGTGCGCTCTAACCAACTGAGCTACAGACCCCACTCTATGTCGAACGATTCAGAACAAAGCCATTCGTGTGGACACTCGAACGCATGAGCGTCGAGCTGGACCGTGCATTCCATCGCCGAGCGACAGATGCCGGTCGTTAGGTTAAGGAGGTGATCCAGCCACAGGTTCCCCTACGGCTACCTTGTTACGACTTAGTCCCAGTCATGAACCACACCGTGGTGACCGTCCTCCCGAAGGTTAGACTAGCCACTTCTGGTGCAACCCACTTCCATGACTTGACGGGCGGTGTGTACAAAGCCCGGGAACGTATTCACCGCGACGTTCTGATTCGCGATTACTAGCGATTCCGACTTCAAGGAGTCGAGTTGCAGACTC
>JAGWBO010000113.1:0-958 GCA_021295855.1 Pseudomonadales bacterium
ACAAAGTTAGTTGGTTTACTTAACGATGCAGAACGGCGTCAACACCAAGGCGACGCTGCACGCCAGGTCGTTAAGGAGAATCGCGGTGCCGCGCAACGTCAGTTCAGAATCGTGCACGACTTGTTGAACGCTACTAGTTAGACGGTCTCCCGCTTGCGCTCGTAATCTTCGTGACCGCGTCAGACGGATCGATGAATTGATTGAGCTGCTGGAGATCCTCTGCTGATAACGATCCAACTGTTTGCTTCAAACGCAATCCGTTCAAAACATAGGTGTACCGAGACGTCGCATAAGCCAGGACATTTGAATACAGACGTTGTTGAGCGAGCAGTACTTCCACGATATTACGGGTACCCACCTCGTATCCTGTTTGGGTCGCTTCTAAAGCTGCTTGGCTCGATTGAATCGACTTGTAACGGGCACTGACCCGGTCCACATCTCGTTGTACCAAACGGAAGAGATTACGCGTATCACGTGCAACCGTGAGCTGAGACTGAATGTATTGTTGCTTTGCACGCTCCTGCTGCCAGGCTGAGGTGCGCGCTTGTGAAATATTGCGTCCACCATTAAACAATGGCATGCTCGCACTGACGCTCACACTTGTGGTTGTTGACTGATCAGTGAAGACCGATAACGGGTCCTCTCTATAACTTTGTGAGGCTGATAGTCGAACAGTTGGTAGGAGGTAACTGAGCGACGCCTTTCTTGCATCCTTCGCGGCATCCCAATTTGCCTTCGCAGACTGGATTTGAGGGTTACCTGTCATGGCCGCTCGCACCCACTCCTCTTCATCGGCCGGCTCGGGGCTCTCGATCGGGAGATCATCCTGCAACTTCCCTAATTCGCTGTAATCCACACCCGTGACCGTGCGCAACGACTCAAAGAAGATACCGTGGTTGCTTCGAGCTGACAACGTATCTACGACGGCCAGATCGTAGCTCGCGGTAGCGTCTAACAC
>JAGWBO010000113.1:1045-4158 GCA_021295855.1 Pseudomonadales bacterium
TCTAGATACGCCTGTGCGACGCGTAACACCAATGCCTGTTCCGTCGCAATCAGATCCCAATCCGCCGCCTTGATCTGATTTCGAAGTGCGAGGAACTGAAATATGGCCTGGGCATTAAAAATCGCCTGATTGATATTGACGTTCCAGCTGGCGTTCTGAGATTTACCCTCCTGGATGAAAACCGGTATCTCCTCGTCGCCAGTTCCCCGCTCTCGTTCGAAGTCACTCTCGCCTCGGTTCATGCTCGCACTTACCGACGGCAGCAGAACGCTTACTCCCGACCAAAGATTTTCGCCTGAAATCTTGTTGTTAGCGATCGCGCCAGCGAGAACCGGGTCGTTCTCTAACGCATCTAAATAGGCCTGTTCCAAGTCAACGGCAAACACGCTCCATCCTAGGATCGTCAGAAGACAGGCAAATGTCCTTTTCATGAACAAGGCGACTCCAAATCTGTTGCGGATTGAGTCCGCGAATATCGTGGGTGAATCCAATAGAACGTAACTATCCCTAGTTACACGTAAATCGACGTCTCAACGGTCGCAGGAAATCGTTAAAATTCCGAGCCCTTTTCGCGCCCAGACCAACATGGCACGGATTACTGTCGAAGACTGCCTCGAACACGTAGAAAACCGATTTCAACTGGTTACACTGGCAGCCGAACGCGCCCATCAATTCTATCTTTATAACGCTAGGCCACAAGTAGACCCCGAGAATGACAAGCCGACGGTGATCGCGTTGCGGGAGATAGCTTCTGGGATGAAAGTCGGCGGCATTCTGGACGATCTCGCCGAGGGTGACTCAGCCGGCGAGGCCGATGTAGATTCTCCGGATGGCAACGAATCGCCCGCCGAGTAGTTCCTACTTTGTCGGTGTTCTCGCCGAACAGGCCCGTTCGGATACTCAAGCAGCACCGTTCGAGCTCTCGGACCTAATCTCTAAACTGCGGTATCTGACGCCGCAGCAAATTGCCGAAGTTCGCGAAGCATGCAAGTATGCGGACCGCGCACATGAAGGGCAAACACGCAAGACAGGTCACTCTTACATAACCCACCCGCTCGCAGTAGCGGGAATCCTCGCCGAATTGGAAGCCGAACATGAAACCGTCATGGCCGGAGTCCTCCACGATGTCATCGAGGACTGTAACGTCTCAAAAGAGACGCTGGAGACCCGATTTGGAATAGCGGTCGCGAATATCGTGGATGGCGTGACTAAATTGGCGGAGTTCTCATCCACTCAAGAATTCCACGCCACAAATATTCAGAACATCGCACTCGCGACTGTGAAGGATCCTCGCGTAATCGTTGTCAAATTAGCAGACCGCCTCCATAACATGCGCACGCTCGGTGTCATCGACAAGAACAAGCGGCTTGCGATCGCCACTGAAACACTCGAGATTTACGCCCCCATCGCGCAGCGACTTGGCATCTATCTGATCAAGAACGAACTTGAAGATCTCGCTTTCGCAGCCAAGCATTCGTTCCGTTCGGATCACATTACCTATGCGGTAGAACGGTTTGAAAAGGCGAACGAAGACAACATCCGCGTCGTACATAGCCGTATTCAAGCACACTTCAATGAGATTGGCTTGGATGCGTCGATCAAATACCACTCACCTCATCTTTATGCGATCTATCACAAGATGAAGCACGGACCGATGACGTTTGATGAGGCGATGACATTTCTGAATTTCCGGGTGTTGACACACAGTACAGAAGACTGCTATCGCGCGCTCGGTGCAGTGCATCAAGTCTTCAAACCGAACACGCGTGGGTTCCACGACTATATCGCTGCGCGAAAACACAACGGGTATCAGTCTCTCCACACACAGGTGATCGGCCCTCGGGGCAAATTGACCAAGATACAGATTCGCACACTTCAAATGGAGGAGTTCGCGAAGCGCGGCATCACAACGATCCACCCCAACGCAATGGACACAAGCGTCGACGGACTGAATGAAGCTTTGATGAAGTCGTTCGCCGATACGATTGAAGACATCCAGGACCACGCGGACAATGCGATCGACTTTCTCGCCAAATTCAAGCGCGATTTAGTGCGTGATCGCATCTTGGTGTACACCCCTGATGGAGATGTAATCCACCTACCAATCGGCGCGACGGTTATCGACTTCGCCTATGCGATCAGTACCACATTAGGTGCTCAATGTACTGGCAGTTTGGTAGACAATCAACCGACCCCGCTGTCCACGCTACTGGAGACCGGACAAACGGTTGATCTTCAGACCGAAAGGAGCTCAATACCAAGTCCGGCATGGCTCGACTATGCGATAACGCCGAGGGCAAGAAACGCGATTAAGCGTCAACTCGATCGCAGCAGTCATTCCCTCGCGTTAAAAACCGGGCAGCGCTTGCTTGACGCTGCGTTGGCGCAGGCGGGAGTCACCCTGAAAGACCTCGATTTTCGAAGCCATCGAAAGGTATACAAAGATCTAAACGTTAAGCAGCGCAACGAACTGCTGCTCGCCATCGGTCGAGGTCAATTGCAACCGCGATTTGTTGCGATGAAACTGCTCTCGTCCGTCAAGGATGAGACTCCGAGTATCTATCTCGAAGATGGTCTCTCAACCGTCGAGATTGTTAATCAGAAGCTCAATGCGACGTTCGCCAATTGTTGCGGTCCGGTTCCAGGCGACCAAATCGTCGGCCATGGGACCAGGCAGAAGGGCTTCGTCGTGCATCGTCGCGCGTGCGCGACCGCAAAGGCTGATAAGAAAGCCGACGCCGTGCCATTAACGTGGGGCGATACCAACAATGAAGAATTCACGACCGGTCTGATGATCTGGGTGACAGGCGAAAAAGACTCGATCTATAAACTCGCAAGCGCGTTGCGACTCACCGACGCGAGTTTATTACGCTTGGTCTCGCTTCCAGAACAGGGGATCACCAACGCCGTTCGTGTCGAGATCAAAGTTCGCAACTCCGATCATCTGAAACGCGTTTCAAGTAACTTACGACGTTCACACTTTGTCGCTAAAGTACAACGCGTCGGCGACCGCGCCGAGACAGAGGAGTAATTCATGCAGTCCTACGCAATCGACTCGAAGCACGCGCCAGAGCCGATCGGACCTTATTCGCACATGGTTCGCGTCGGTGACA
>JAGWBO010000114.1 GCA_021295855.1 Pseudomonadales bacterium
AGGCCGAGGTCAGTGCCTCAACTTAGGTCCATGTAACACAGGTTGTGCCCAAGGCGCGAAAAGTAGTGTGGACATCTCTTACTGGCCAGTCGCTCAACGTATGGGTGTCGAACTTCGAACGAATTGTCGCGTGAACCAGATCACCGTCGACGCAAACGATATGGCGACTGGGGTTGAGTATTGGGATGCGGACGGCATCCTCCAGCATCAGCGCGCTGAAGTTGTGATTGTGGCCTGCAATGGCGTGGGTACGCCGCGGTTATTACTCCACTCCCGATCCACAAGATTTCCCGACGGTCTTGCGAATCGATCCGGTCTTGTCGGCAAGAACCTAATGCTGCATCCATGGGGGAGCGTCTCAGGACGATTCGACGAACCACTTGACTCGCATTTCGGACCACAGGGATGCTGCCTTCTCAGTCAAGAGTTCTATGAAACTGATGAATCCCGCGGATACGTGCGTGGCTACAACCTACAGATCACTCGCGGCAGTCCACCTGTTGCAACAGCACGATATGGCGTTGCGTCGGGGGCGATTCCATGGGGACCCGCGCACCATGACGAATTCGAAAAGCGGTATGACCGAAGTATCCATATTGGTGTTTGCGCTGAAGATCTTCCAGAGGAACACAACCAAGTAGTACTCGACGATGTTCTAACCGATTCCAACGGGATACCTGCTCCAAAAATCGTCTATCGCACAAGTGAGAACTCGATGCGAATGCTTGCGCACGGGACAGCCCGCGCGGCGGAAGCCCTTGAAGCAGCCGGCGCAGTAGAAACGAGTGTCGCGCCATACCCGATTCGAATGGCAGGTTGGCATCTCCTTGGTACGGCACGCATGGGAAGCGATCCAGAGCGTTCTGTCGTCAACGAATGGGGGCGAAGCCACGACGTGCGAAACTTATTCATCGTTGATGGTAGTGTTTTTGTAACGTCTGGCGGCGTGAATCCCACAACCACGATTCAAGCAGTCGCGTTGTACATCGCTGATGCGATGAAGAAACGTCTCGCAACTTTGTTCGACTAAATCCCTATGTCCCAACCCATCGTTTCAGACACCCTTCTAACGCCAATTCAACACGAGATACTTGATGTCGTCTTGGATCAAATGATTCCTACAGATTCCGCACGTAACAAACCAAGCGCAAGAGATGTTGGCGTGTTCGAGTACATTGCGGACCGGAGCCCAGAATCGTTTCAGGAAATCGCGCGCCAACTTGACGACCTGGACGCTCAAGCATTCATGTCGCGCAAGACGCCATACACGGAACTTTCTCGCGATTTACAGGATGAGACGTTAAATCGTCTGCGCGAGGAGGATCCTCGTTTCCTCACGGACCTCGCATTGCACACCGTCGCGTGCTATTACCTGGATAGCCGCGTTATGACCGCAATCGGTTTACCATCACGTGCGCCGTACCCCGACGGGTACACGATTCAACGTGGGGATTTGACCCTCCTTGATCCTGTTCGTGATCGCGGAGAAATCTGGCGACGCGCATAAATTGGGCGCAGTTACGCCCTTATTTGCTCAGATTTCGATCAAATTTACCCTTGCACTGCGCAGAATTCGTCATATAGTTAGCTAACAACCTAGCTTCTCGATTGGCACAGATATTGCTAGAAACTAGGAATTGCTTTGAACCGCTGACTCAGGAGGAATCAGTCATGCGCATCAAACACGTTTTCGTTGGCTTTGCGGCAGCTGCGCTCATGTGCACATCTGCATTTGCCGATGAAGAAGAAGGAGGATTCTCCGGGAATGTCACAATTGCGTCCGACTACTCATTCCGAGGTATATCTCAAACCAACCTTCTTCCGGCAATCCAAGGTGGCTTTGATTACGAGCTGGAGAACGGATTCTCGTTTGGAACTTGGGCTTCGAACGTCAACTATGGCGACGGAACATCCCAAGAATTGGATTTGTATGTCGGGTTTACCCAATCGCTGAACGACACAACATCGTTGAGCTTTTCCTTGATCCAGCTCGAATATCCTGGTGAGGGAGAAAACTATGACTACCAGGAAATCGCAGCAAGTTTGGACATCAGTTCTATAAGTCTTGGATTCGTCTACTCCCCGAGTTATGTCGGTGTTAATGATTGGCAGTTCACGTATCTCTCTCTCGGATACGGTACCACGCTTGGAGAGAACGTTGACTTCAGTGCAAGCATTGGACTCAACTCCGCTGACGATATCGCTGGCGATGGTGAAGACACGTATATGGACTACGCCGTAGGCGTTAGCGTACCTCTTAAAGGATTAGACCTTGGCCTACAGGTTGTCGGCACCAACATCGAAGATGGTGGTGAGGCAAGCGAAGGTCGACTTGTCTTCTCTCTGAGCAAATCGCTCTAACAACCCTCCCTTAAAACGCTAAGTGTTCTTACCGGTGCAGCTCTTCGGCTGCACCGGAAGGGATCTCTGCGTACTGCAAAACCACCCTTTCATTCGAGGAGCATCGAAATGAAGATGATCACGGCCATCATCAAGCCATTCAAACTTGATGACGTGCGCACTGCCCTGTCCGATATCGGCGTAACAGGCATGACGGTCACTGAAGTCAAAGGATTTGGCCGTCAAAAAGGACATACCGAGCTGTATCGCGGCGCTGAATACAAAGTCGACTTTCTACCGAAGGTAAAGATCGAAGTCGCAATCAATGACGACTTACTCGACCGTTGTATTGATGTGATTACAGCATCAGCAAATAGTGACAAAGTCGGCGATGGCAAAGTGTTCGTGTCTTCGCTTGAGGAAGTCATCCGCATTCGGACGCGTGAAACCGGCGCCAGCGCCATTTAGGCGTAGTCCGATTCAAATTTAGGAGACTAAAACGTGGAACCTCTGTTAGAAACCAACTACGCGTTAGACACGCTCTACATGCTCATGACTGCTGTGCTAGTCATGTTTATGGCGTGCGGCTTTTCAATGCTCGAATCTGGAATGGTACGAGCGAAAAACACTGCGGAAATCCTCACTAAGAACGTCGCGCTTTACGCGATCGCTTGCATCATGTATCTGTTCGTCGGCTATCACATCATGTATCTTGGCGGCGCGGACGGTGGCGGTGTGTTACCCTCATTTGGCCTGTTGATAGATAGCACCTATTCCGCCCGTGCCGACTACTTTTTCCAAGTCGTCTTCGTCGCAACCGCCATGTCGATCGTGTCGGGTGCTGTCGCTGAACGAATGAAACTCTGGGCATTCCTGATCTTTGCAGTAGTCCTGACTGGCTTCATCTACCCGATTCAAGGCATGTGGAAGTGGGGTGGTGGCTTCCTAGACGAAAATGGTTTTCTGGATTTCGCCGGTTCCGGGGTGGTCCATCTCTGTGGCGCAGTTGCGGCCTTCACCGGCGTACTGTTTCTCGGCGCTCGTCGGGGTAAGTACGGTCCAAGTGGCGAAGTGCACGCGCTTCCTGGTTGCAACATGCCATTGGCCACGCTGGGTATGTTCATACTCTGGTTCGGCTGGTTCGGCTTCAATGGTGGGTCTGAGCTAATCATCTCGAACTTCGAAGAAGCCAACGTCGTTGCCCAGATATTCGTCAACACCAATATCGCAGCATGTGGCGGATTGATCGTCGCACTGGTTTTGGCGCGAGCGGT
>JAGWBO010000026.1:0-2123 GCA_021295855.1 Pseudomonadales bacterium
CAACAGCATTTCATGGCAACGCAGTAGGATTTCACCGAAATCAACCAACCCGTTCTTTTGACAGAACGTTTCGTAGATGCTGTAGAAATCGATTCGTCGCCGCATCTCTGGGCTTCTGCCGAGTTGAAGGTGTTGCGGTCGTTTGCGTTCGTCTTTGACGCGGCTGATCCAATTGGCCAGTTCAATTGGCGAATTCTCTTTCGCGTCCATGTGATGCGTTTTCATGAGCTCACGAATGACTCTTCGCTGATCATCGGATGGCAGAATCTGATAATCTCGAGGTAGGCTCGCTAAGTCGTGATCCCGGCGCAACATGCGATTCGCAAGTCCATGGAACGTCCCAATCCACAGGTTTCTCGTCTCAATACCTAGCAATTCGGCAACACGTCCAGCCATGACACGAGCAGCTTTGTTCGTGAACGTGACGGCCATTAATTCATAAGGACTGTAGCCGTAGTGCTGAATCAGGTACGCCAAGCGGTGCACGAGAACCCTTGTCTTGCCCGAACCAGCACCGGCGATAACGAGCTGATTTCCTGGCTCAGCCGTTACTGCGGCCCGTTGGCGTTCGTTTAAACCGCGCAATAGCAATGAATCTTCGTGAGTATCTGGTGACGGCATGCTGCTCTAGTCTTTCTCGCTAGACCTTCAATAAACAATCAAAAATATGTACAAGCCGCACTAACTAGTCGTAAGAACGTGTTAGCTCGAGCGGCACAAACTATAAGGTATGAAGGCGCGAACGCCTATTCCACCGTAACTGATTTCGCCAGATTGCGTGGTTGATCGACATCTGTGCCTTTTTGAACCGCCACGTGATAGGCTAGCAGTTGCAGAGGTACAACGTAAACAATTGGCGCCAGTAGTGGATCAACCTTCGGTACCTCGATAACTTTCATATTGTCACTCGTTTGGAATCCCGCATCGGCGTCCGCAAACACGTAAAGCATCCCGCCGCGCGCTTTGACTTCCTCAATGTTTGACTTCACTTTTTCAAGCAGTTCATTGCTCGGGGCCACCGCAACGACTGGCATATCCGCATCCACTAATGCCAATGGGCCGTGTTTCAACTCACCAGTCGCATAGCCTTCGGCGTGAATATATGAGATTTCCTTTAACTTCAATGCACCTTCACGCGCGATCGGGTATTGCGAGCCACGACCTAAGAAGAGCGCATGGTGCTTATGCATGAACTCTTCCGCCAGTTGTCGTAATTGGCGGTCCAACCCCAGCGCCCGATAGACGACTCGATCCAGCCCATGGAGTTCTCGAACGATTTCTGCTTCCCGCTCTCCTGATAACCCCGCGCGACGTCCTAGCAACACCGCAAGTAAAAGCAGGTCTGCCAACATTGCGGTAAACGCTTTGGTCGATACGACACTCACTTCTACGCCCGCATTCATCATGATTGGGAGTTCACTTTCGCGCGTCAGCGTGCTGTTTAGCACGTTAGAGATGACCACGGTGTGCTTGAAGCCGCGTTCTTTCGCCACGCGCAAGGCCGCAATCGTGTCCGCCGTCTCTCCCGACTGCGACAATGACACGAACAAGCTGTTTGGCGGTACAACCAGATTTCGGTAGCGAAATTCGGACGCAATCTCCGCATAACACGGGATCTGAGCGATGTCCTCAATCCAGTACTTCGCAATGCACGCGGCGTAATAACTCGTACCACACCCAACTATTGTCACAGCTTGAGTGTCGTCCAGCATGGATCGAGCTCGAATTCCGAATGCGTCTTCGAGAATGCGATCACTTCCAATCCGACCTTCAAGCGTGTTTCGTATCACGCGGGGTTGTTCATGGATCTCCTTCTCCATGAAATGTCGGTATGCACCTTTCTCCATCTCATCGGCATGCATACGAACGGTTTCTGACTCTCGTTCGACAGGTTCGTCATGCTCATCAAAAATCGTTAACGAATCCGATGAAATCCGCACCATGTCGCCTTCATGCAAGAAGATGAATCGATCCGTGACTGGACGTAGTGCTACAACATCCGACGCGACAAAGTGTTCACCAAGACCTAGCCCAACAACCAAAGGACATCCGCCGCGAACTGCAACGATTTCGTTTGGGGCATCGTTGGCAATGACGGCGATGGCGTACGCGCCTTCAAGACG
>JAGWBO010000026.1:2204-17846 GCA_021295855.1 Pseudomonadales bacterium
CGGCAACAAGCTCATCACGCAATGATTCGTGGTTCTCGATGATGCCGTTGTGAACCACACAAATCGAATCGTTGGACATATGAGGATGCGCGTTCGCCTCACTGGGTTCGCCGTGCGTCGCCCATCGGGTGTGGGCTATACCTGTACGCCCGGAAACAGGCTGGGCGGCGAGTGCTTCTTGAAGATCACTGACTTTTCCCATGCGCCGAACGCGATCAATGGCGCGACGTTCAGAGACTTGAACCGCAACTCCCGCAGAGTCATACCCGCGATATTCGAGTCGCCGTAAACCTTCCATGAGAATGGCTAGAACTTCGCGCTGAGTCGTAGCGCCGACAATGCCGCACATCGCCGCTTATCGCCTTCGGAACCGGGTTCCCCCGCCTTTGATGTTGCGTTGATCCGCGCGTTCGATCACCAATGCATCCGTATTTACATTTCGGCTAATCGACGAGCCGGCGGCGACTGCTGCACCAGATTCGATGGTAAGCGGTGCGATAAGTGAACTATTGGATCCAATGAAGACGTTGTCTCCAATAATGGTTCGGTGCTTGTTCTTTCCATCGAAATTACAGGTGATCGCTCCTGCACCAATGTTGGTATCGGCACCTATTTCCGCATCCCCAAGATACGCCAAATGACCGGCTTTAACGCCGCCCGCTAGACGCGAATTCTTGACTTCAACGAAATTTCCAATACTCACATTGTCGTCCAACGCTGATCCAGGACGGATTCGCGCAAACGGTCCAACCGAGCAAGCACGACCTATCGTCGTATCTTCAATTACCGAGTTCTCATTAATAACCGTATCAGACGCGATTTGCACATTTCTCAGCACGCAATTAGCCCCAATTCTTACATTGTCGCCAAGTTCAATATCACCTTCCAAAAGGACATTTATGTCCAACACGCAATCTAATCCCGTTGTCACGGATCCTCGGCAATCGACTCGGCTCGGGTCCGCAATGCTCACACCTTGTTTCATAAGTGCTTCCGCTTGCCATTGTTGAAATACGCGTTCAACTTTGGCTAATTGCATGCGGTCATTGACACCAAGGGTCTCCCGATAGTCGTCGACTTGGACCGCTTTAACTGAAACACCGTTTGAAACCGCTTCTACGATCAGGTCGGTGAGATAAATCTCACCTTGTGCATTGTTGTCGTTGAGTTGCGGCAGATACTCTCCCAGTAACTCGGCAGACGTACTCAAAATCCCAGTATTGATTTCGTCGATGCCGCACTGTTCTGGCGAAATATCCGCCTGTTCAACGATCGCTTCGACTTGACCAGTCGTGTCTCGGATGATCCTGCCTAGTCCAAATGGGTCAGGTACGACTGCGGTGATTAACGCAATACCGCCGTGGTTTTCCGCGACACAGCGTTTAAGCGTATCGGGTTTAACCAACGGGCAGTCACCGTATACCACTAGAGCCTGCGAATTGGCTTCCAACAAGGGTAGTGCCTGAAGGACTGCGTGACCGGTTCCCAACTGTTCTTCTTGGTATACCCAATCGATATCAAACTGCTCGAATCTTGACTGGATTTCTTCGTCATCATCGCTTGTAACGACGTGAACTCTTGCCGGCAAAAGCGAAGAAACCGTCCCTAACACGCGTTCCAACATCGGTTTACCACCTACAGAATGGAGTACCTTCGGAATTCGCGACTTCATACGGGTGCCTTGACCCGCGGCAAGCACGATAACTTCTAATTGCATACGTTCCGTAGTTTAGCCCTGCGTTTTTCTAGCGACTGTTTCAACGTGTATCGGATTAGATTAGACCACTTAATCTGGTATAGGTATACCGCTTGTCGCTATCGGAATCTCGTACCCACGTCGCACTTGCTCTCGTTCAGCTATCTCGATATACCAACGCTTAACGGAAGGGTAGTTGTCCCAAGCGATTTCATGCCATTCCCATCGCGAAATCCATGGCCAGGTTGCCATATCTGCAATCGAGTAGTCGCCTGCAAGAAATTCGCTCTCCTGTAATCGCCTATCCAATACACCATATAAACGATGTCCTTCGCTTCGATATCGTTCTTCCGCGTACGGCGCGACACCTTGATTGAAACGCAGAAAGTGATGCACCTGACCAAGCATCGGGCCAACACCACCCATCTGAAGCATTAGCCACTCAAGCGTCGTGTAAGAATCTTGACCGAGGAATTTACCCGTCTTGTGTGCTAGGTACCACAGAATCGCACCGGATTCCATCAACGACCTTCCTGTTTCATGGTCGACGATCGCGGGAATCTTGTTATTGGGACTGATCTTTAAAAAATCTGGGGAGAATTGCTCATCTTTCCCGATATTGATAGGTATTACGTTGTAATCCAATTCCATTTCTTCAAGGGCTATCGACGCTTTCCGACCATTTGGCGTACCCCATGTATATAAATCTATCATCGCCTCAACCGATTCTTCGTATTAACCAGATATTTTATCCCTGCCGTCCAACCGGAGAATTGACAAGACGTGATTTCCAAATAAATGAATCACTATGCCTCATAACCCCAGAATAGTTAATTTTGATTCTAGTTTTACTGTTCTATATTATCAGGAATCGCGAGCGATTCGTCGAGGTTAAATTAATAGGAAATCAAGTGAAGATCTTAAACAACACTTCGTGCTAGTCAATAATGTCTGTTTGCGTATTTACGAGGGTAATCTTTGGATATCACTTACAAACGTACCAGTTTCCATCAAGCCGATACCTCGTTATGTTAAATTGTCGTGTAGACTAGCATCCACAAATTACCTTGTTCAAATCAAGAAGAATGCCACCCTACGATTCAAGCATTAAATAATGGCATCTTGACTCTTGTTATCCGCTGAGAAGTTCCTCGACGGTCGAACTGAGCGTTCCCGCCACGTTCGTGGATCTTAGGACGCCCTCTCTATCCACAGCGAATACTGTCGGGATACTCTTCACACCCCATTGATCCGCTAGTTCCTTATCGACGCAGATAGGCCAATCCATACCGTGATTTTTTGCGGTCGCGCGAACGTATGTTTCCAGTTCAATCGGTTCGTCATTCAAAGTCGAAGATCGAATATATCGCTTCTCTCCTTTGATCAAATCAGGCATGTCGCATGAGATTCCGATCACCTTTAGCCCTCTATCGTGATACTTTTCTACAAGACGATTCAACTGTGGTATTTGATTCAGGCAAGGCTCACACCAAGTCGCCCAAAAGTCAATCAGCACGACACTTCCACGGTAGTCACTAATATCAACATGTGTCCCAGAAATCAAATCCGTGAACGACAACACGAATGTCGTCTCTACCGCGTCGACCTTTTTTCGTACTTGTTGTACTCTTTTATTATTGGGTAGCAAATTTTCAGCCTCCTTTAAGAATCTCCTTTGCTCACGCACGCCAACATACGCCAGCGCGTCGACCGCTTCAAGTAGGGCTTCTTCGGCAATGTGCAAACTGGTCTGCCAATAATTCGGAAACAATGCGCTTTGCTTTGGCGTTTCCGTTGATGCTCGAAACGTAAATAGGCGCTTTATAGCTGCGAAAAGTTCGTTTACGTTGCTTACGAGTTCGTCTGATTTCCCCTTCGCCGCGTCAAAGTCCAAGATCTTGGTTCTTATCTGTTCAATGATCGAGTCGTATGCCCAATGTGCGATCGCCAGTTGTGGGTGCTCCTCTAGGACTCTCTCGATCGCGGGACTTTTTCTATTTGAGATCAACTTTCTGGCTTCGTCCCAGTCTTTTCTATCATTTGGATCTCGAAAGTTATAGCGTCTGTATTTACCTGTAACGCCGAACGACCGATCATCTAATTTATCGTCGACGGAAAGGAATAGATGCGGCTGCATTTCCATCAACATCCAATATTCATGGATGCAAGTTAACGCCGCTTCATGCTCAGGGTATTTCTCAAAAAACGCTCTCGTCAATACGGCTCGTCGTCTAATCCAGAGTTCATTCTCATCAGATTCGTCGCTCGGTAGTACGGGATCAAGGGGAATTGTGGTTTTGAATCCACCAATCTCGGTAAGTAACTCCTCGGCCGAAGGTATTTCGTTGCTTTCTTTATGAATTAGATTTTCCAATAGAAATGGAGAACGATCGTCGCTAGTATTGTAGATCGCTGTAACGACGAATATGACGATTTCACTTTTAATCTTCGCAACCGAAATTCTCCCATCCGTGTGTGCACTCTAGTTGATTAAATCTTCGCGACTGTGTTGCGGTCATCGTGCAAACTTTCGACTGGCTCGATCTCCTAGTTTTTCACTACGAGGAGGACTTCTGTCGTCAGCGCTGTGTAAAAATATGTACTTTCTTGGATGCTACTGCGTCTCGCAAGTTCATATTCTGTGGTACACAAACAATCTGCCGAAAATGGTGATATGTTCTCCAGACAGTTCTCAATCTCAATTAGTCCTTACAAAAAACAGGTTTCTATCTGTCTTGTCCTTTTGTTCGTCTTATCAGTGAAAGGGGCAGAAGGCTGGACACATTACGGAGGTTCGCCAGAAGGCGATCGTTATGTCGCGCCGTCATCGATTACACCCCAAAACGTCAACCAGCTTTCCCAAGCTTGGACTTACAGAACGGGCGACACTTCTGATGGCTCTGAGTATGACGGCGATCCTTCAAGATTCCGCGCTACGCCAGTCTTAATCGATGGTAAGCTGATTTTCTCGACCGGATTCAATCGAGTTATCGCGTTAGATCCTACAAACGGCAAGGAACTCTGGGAGTTTGATCCGGATGTAGATTTCTCGAAATCCTATAGCGAGATGTTTACCTCCCGTGGTGTAGCCGTATGGGCTGATCCCAAAGAGGAATCGGTTCATTGTCGCGTGCGTGTCTTTGCTGGAACGCTCGATGCGCGGTTGATCGCAATAGATGCTGAAACTGGCAAACCGTGTCTTGATTTTGGCAAAGCTGGCGTTGTTGACTTGTCGAAAGGAATACGACGCTACCGAAAGTGGGACTACTCCGTTACTTCGCCTCCGATTGTCGTCGGCGAACTCGTCATTGTTGGTTCCGCGATTGGCGATAACGGCGCTGCGAATCTTGAATCCGGATTGATTCGAGCATTTGATGCTCGAGATGGATCACTCGCGTGGTTGTGGGATCCAATTCCCCGATCTGAAAGTCATCCAGGAAGCGCTACTTGGTCGAATCTACGACGAAATCGGACGGGCGGCGCAAACGTGTGGAGCGTGATGTCGGCGGATAGTGAGCGTGACTTGGTGTTCTTACCAACAACATCCCCTTCACCAGATTTCTACGGAGGCATGCGGTTGGGGGACAACGCGTTCGCAAACTCTCTCGTCGCGCTACGGGCGTCTACTGGGGCATTTATCTGGGGCTATCAGACAGTCCGTCATGACTTATGGGACTACGATCTAGCCGCTCAGCCTCTTCTATTTGAGCATATCTCATCGGACGGTAAGAGACGCCCGGCTGTTGCACAAGCTTCAAAGACGGGGTTCGTTTTCGTGCTCGACCGTGAAACCGGTGAACCGCTTCATCCAGTCGAGGAACGAGAAGTACCACAAAGTGAGGTACCGGGTGAACAAGCTGCAAAGACCCAACCCTTCCCGAAGCTGAAACTCCACCCCACTCATGCTCAGCCGTTAGAACTTTGGAATTTCACGCCAACGCAGCGCAAAGCCTGTGAACAGTTTCTCGACGGGATTCGCTACGACGGGATTTTCACGCCGCCTAGTCTCGAAGGTACGCTCGTTTATCCTGGCAACGCGGGAGGAACCAATTGGGGTTCGATGGCGTACGACAAGAAGGCGCGAATCGGGTACGTGATCGTCAGTCGCTGGCCTACGGTCGTCAAGTTGATTCCTCGTAAGCAATTTCACGAAGCCGAACGTTTAGGCACTTTGAATGGCGCTCCTGCACAGCACACTGAGCAGGAAGACACACCGTACGGGATGGCGCGTTTCGATCTTCTGTACGAATATCTTCCATGCCTGAAAGGTCCATGGTCAACACTTGTCGCGGTGGATCTTGATCTCGGTGAGGTGATCTGGGAACAACCAGCCGGCTCAATAAATTGGATCGATGTCGGTGAGAGAGCGGTCCAATGGGGTTACATTACTACCGGCGGTCCTATCGTCACAGAAGGTGGTGTGGTGTTTTACGCCTCCGAGAGTGACAACAAACTTCGCGCACTTGATGGTGCCAATGGTGCAGAGTTGTGGGCTCAGGATCTACCAGCCGGTGCACATTCAACACCGATGGGATATCGCTATGAAGGTATGGACTATGTCGTAGTAACGGCAGGTGGAAATCTCACCCGCGGATTTGGACGCGGAGACCACGTCGTTGCCTATCGCTTGGCTAGAAAAAGCAGTCCTTGAATTCAAACGCATTTGTACAGAAAGCGCCTCAAATCTATGTTCGGACTTGAGTCGAACGCAACCCCAAAGGAAGCTATGTACGGCAGAGACGGTTATCGTCCGGTCAGTACTATATTTCGACTGTCTATAGAACACCTGTTGAATTCTGTATCCATGAAGATTTACTTCAATCAATCCTGTAGCAAGTGCCGTAACGCCGTCGCGCAACTAGACGAGAAGGGCATCGACTATCAGCTAGTCAAATACCTCGAGTCCGAGCTTTCGGCTTCAGAACTTGGTGACATCATCGACATGCTTCAGGATCCGTTGGAAGATTTGGTTCGTAAAGACGAGAACTTTCGCGAACTTGGCTTGAATGGCAAAGATTACGTGACGAAGGATGCGGTCATTGAATTGCTCAGCGCACACCCAAAACTAATGCAACGCCCGATCATCGTCAAAGATGGTAAAGCGAGTATCGCACGGACCCCCGAAAAAGTCGACGAACTCACTGGGTAAAAAGAGCACTGACGAACTTCAAAAAAAGAAGCGATCCTGATGGCGAGAATTGAATTCGAGGTAATTCGAAACTGGGAAAAGCTGCCAGAGGGATGGAGTTTCGTTGAGGTCGCGGGGGTAGCAACCGACTCCGAAGACCGCGTCTACGCGTTTAACCGTGGCGAACATCCGATGATCGTGTTCGATTCTGACGGAAACTTCCTTGATGCGTGGGGCGAAGGTGTATTTACAAACCCCCACGGTCTATATATCGGGCCAGACGATACGGTATTTACGGCTGATAACTTTGACCATACCGTGCGGATCTTCAACACTGATGGTCATCTGAAGCAGACTTTAGGCGAGAAGAACAAAGCGAGCGACACAGGCTTTATCCCAGGTAAGTCACCCGTTCAGTACGGCGGTGGACCTTTCAATCGCGTGACAAATGTCGCGCTGGACAGGTCGGGAGACCTGTTTGTCGCAGACGGCTACGGTAACGCGAGAGTTCATAAATTCTCGAATTCTGGTGAGTACCTGTTTTCATGGGGAGAACCTGGCGACGGACCAGGTGAGTTCAACTTGCCGCACGCGATCGCCATCGATTCCGACGACCGAATATATGTCGCCGACCGAGAGAACTCACGAATTCAAGTATTCAACCACCATGGTGGGCATGTGGCAACATGGGATCATGTGACTCGGCCGGATGACTTGTTCATCGACAAAGCCGGGATTCTTCACGTCGCCGAACTCGGCGAAATCGCTGGCAAACCACCCAATACCGAAGTTCTACCGCATACTCCACACGCGAGTGTCTGTCTCATGGAACTCGACGGTACCTTAATCCATCGCTTTGGCGAGAGCGACCCAGTACAACCGGGCAATTTCTTTGCGCCGCACGGCATTTGGGCCGACTCAAAAGGCGATCTCTATGTCGCAGAAGTCGTTTACAGTGGAGGCGCTAATCGTGGACTCGTACCTCTTGACTGCCATTCGCTTCAGAAGTTCAAGCGAATACAGCACGACGCATAGCTGACACTCATCCAGAACAATCGCTTTCCTTGAGATCTGGTTTTCGATGGATGACTCTAAGTTTTTGGTTGTGCATCACAATTCCGATTGTTTCACGCCCTACAGTCCACTATTCCAGCGTAAGGATCTATTTAAATGCTCTTTATTGGTCAATTAAGGAAGACTCTTGCTTAAACATTTCTTAGTACCGGAAGAAGAGCAAGTTCTCGTTTCAGAATCTGTCGCGAGATCGGGAATGGTCGCTCTTTTCGAGGCCATGGGAGTGTCACCTACTGACGCGAAGCTCGCGGCAGACGTATTGATCGAAGCTGATCTTCGAGGTTGCGAAAGCCATGGCGTATCAAATATGGTCCGACGTTACGTCGAAATGTATGCGGATGGTCGTCTCAATCCAACGCCAAACGTTCGCGTCCTACATGAGTCACCTGTAAGCGCAACCCTCGACGCAGACTTAGGCATTGGTCTTCATGTCGGTCCGAAGGCTATGGACATGGCGATCGAGAAGGCTGAACGTTATGGCATGGGTGCCGTGGGTGTACAGCGATGTGGCCATGTTGGCATGCTGGCTTACTATCCCATGCAAGCCATCGAGCATGACATGATCGGGGTCTGCATGGTGTCAGCGGGTGGCGGCATCATGGTACCCACGTATGGCTCCGAACCTGCTTTCGGCACGCATCCTATCGCGTGGGCAGCACCTGCGAACGCAATGCCGCCTTTTGTATTCGATGTCGCGACAACACAGGTCGCCGCTAACAAACTTGGGCTCACACGTAGGATCGGCTCAAAACTCGAACCTGGGTGGATTTGCGATCTTGATGGGACGCCCATCATGGAGGCGGTGGATACGCCCAATTACGGCAATTTTCACATGCTGCCGTTTGGTGGTACACGTGAAAACGGCAGCCATAAGGGTTATGGATTCGCCATGATTGCGGAGATCATGTCTGGCATCCTTTCAGGCAATGGTCCGGGTGTCTTTACAGGTGGTGTCGCCACGTCGCAGTTCGTCATGGCGTTCAAGGTGGACGCATTTCTTGAACTCGAGAGATTCAAGCACGACATGGACAAGATATTGCGCCACCTCGTCGATATGAAGCCAGCACCTGGTCATGATCGTGTGTATTACGCCGGACTCATGGAACACGAGGAGACCATTCAACGGCGTGCCAACGGCATCCCCTATCACAGCGAAGTCGTTGACTGGTTTAACGGTGCGAGCGACGCGCACAACCTTGGCGTAAAGTGGCCGTAGCACGTCGACGCTCAGTCACTTACATATCTAACGACCATTGATTGACCGGGATTTAAGCGTCGAGCTGGCGCGACTCCCGCTCGCTCGTGAACAGATTCCTAGTGTCGTCGATCGATATGCGGAGATCTCGACCCGTCTTAAACACGACCTCATCCATTCAACGCAACCGCACCGATCCGTAAACGAGGCTGCCAGTTCCATCTGGGAAGAAGCTTGTTCTGACCTTCAAACACACGCACTCGATGATCGTTCGTTGTATTGGGGACGCCTTTTACTCTATGAGACCTTATACGATCATCGCTTAGAAGCACTCGTCCCCACCGTCGAGAAGCAAACTAGAAATTTCGGACCACAGCGTCGTAGCTCCGAGCCACAAGCCATCATCACGGGCTTTGACCCTTTCGGTTTAAACACAAACCTTCAGCAATGCAACCCTTCTGGCGCATTCGCACTTGCGCTTAATGGATTGAAAATCGGTGATTTTCACGTTAAATCCATGATATTTCCTGTGCGTTACTCAGATTTTGACGGTTTTTGCATAGAAAATGCGCTTGAACCCTTACTTAAGTCAGAATCGACTGCTTTGATCGTGACCGTGAGTATGGGGCGGGATGGATTTGACTTTGAGCGATTTCCCGCGAAATGTCGAGGTGCTACTCAACCTGATAACCAGGATATCGACATAACGCAATTCGTTAATCCGTTTGATCCGCCACTCGATGGACCTTCATTTGTGGAGTTTTCGTTACCCGTTGAAGAAGCGCTGCAGAAGATGAGTACCAGATCTCGTCTTCGTACTACCGACAACCGTAGCGTCGCCACCTCTGAAGACGGGGCATTCGAAGCGTCTTCATTGTCGATACTAGAAGGCAAACACGCGATTTCTGGTTCTGGCGGTAATTTCTTATCTAACGAAATCAGCTATCGCACACTCAACTTGCAGGCAAAACTAGGCACCCAGGTTCCGATGGGGCACGTTCATGTTCCTCGCATCGCGGGATATGACGAGTACCAGGTCCGTCAGGACTTCGGGTTGTTTCAGGAAATACTGTCCGCGCTCGTCTCGCTTGTTGATACATCCCCGCCAGCAAGCGCTTAATAACGCTAAGGTCGAATTTCGTAATAACTGTTAATGGCGTTTTCGTACTCGAGTTTCTGAAAGCGCGTAAATCCGGCCGTAGCGGTCATGTCTTGTGCAACCTCCGAATTGAATCCCAAGGTCCCTAATCCCGCGCCTCCCGGCTCCGACATGGCAGATGACATGCAAACCATGACCGAAAATCCGTACAACAATGGCGCGCTCGGATTTTCAGCCAAGTTATCCGCGAATTTCGGAAAAGATCGAATGTCCGAACATAACCACGTGCCATCATCACTAAGTGCGCCATAGATTTCAGCAATCAAACGATCTGGAAATGGTGTGTCGTGAACGACATCAAAGGTCGTGATGAAATCAAAGGAATGATCGCTTGGTAGAGGGTGCTCTCGTGCGTCACGAATCGACACGTTCGTTAAGCCCCATGTTTCGACATTTGCACGAGCTCGCTCGATTGCGTGAGTCGATATCTCAATACCAGTAAAAGTCGATTTCGGATACGCTTTCGCCATGTTCAATAGCGCAATTCCTGCTCCGCAACCCACATCTGCGACGGTAACGCCACTGTCTAGACGCTCACAGACACCTTCAAGCTGTGGCAGGATGGATTGCACCAGCTCGAATCGCGGAATGTAGTTATTTAGCTTTTCGATGCCACAAGCGCATCCGGGACCATGCTCATCAAATCGCATGCCGAGACCCGTACTGAACGCTTCCGGCAAGCGATCCACGGAAGAGCGCAACGCTGCAAATGCCTGAAACCCCGAAGCAAAGTAATACGGACTATCCTCATCGCAAAACACCGCACTCACTTCAGGACTGATCGAGAACGCGTCTTTTTCATCGTCGTAATCGAGATGTTGATTACACGCCTGGTGCCTCAACCATTCCCGAATCCAACGCTCGTGAAGCCCCGTCGCTCCTGCGAGTTCATCACTTGTGGTCCAACCAAGCTCGCGAATCGCTTTATATAGTCCTAGCTCATCGCCGATGTAAGACAGATTGCAGTTAATCGCCGCTGCTAACTGTTGTCCTGTTCTCGCGGCAAACCGCTGAGCCTTTTCGCGATCAAATTCGGTATGGGTTGCAGGCATCTCAGTTCATTCCCACCAATCTACGATCACCAATTAAATAGCCTTGCAGAAATCATTTTGGTATGCAGTGATCTTTCGATTGGCCGTAATTGATGGCGCGTTTTCGTCAAACAACGGTTTCGAGCAACGACCCCGATTCATGCCTTACTGACTTGTCATCAACTCTTCCAACAGCGCATCATGATCCATTACCTCCGTGCTGAATGCTTCGATCACGACGTCAATGATTTTCCCTTGAAATACAAAAGGCGAAGCGTATAGATCATCGACAGGAGTCTGACTATCCCGACCGACTTCGAGCGGTTCATTCACGAAGTTGTGATAGCCAAACGGTGACAAAATCCCTTCACCTCCAACTTCATCATTGATGTAAAACCTAACGTGACCTTCATCTTCACCGGTACGAATTACATCGGCACGAAGCGTTACAGCCCCCGGTGGAATCGCCGCGCTAGATCTCGTACGACAGCGTTCGCCGAAGTTGTTTGTGGTGTAGTGCAGCCGATTGTCGCGGATGTAGATGCACCATCCCCCAAATCTGCCACCGTCAGCGATGATGGTGCCTTCTTGGTTGGCTGATTTACGTTCGATACGCGCTTCAATCCGATGAGACACTCCTCGGACTCGAGGACCAGACTTGAAATGGTGAGGTAGCACGGCATCCTGGTAAAGGACCCACCGATCTTTGCTCTCCGGCCACCAACCAACATCTGACCGATGACTCAAATCGTCGAGAGGAAGCACACCGTAGCGTTCGGCTTCTTGCCACCATAGCTCCTTGAGCGTCGTAAGCTTCTCGGGATACTGGTCTGCCAAGTTATCGATTTCAGCGATGTCTTGATCCAAGTGGTAGAGTTCCCAGACATCTGAGTCGTAATCGTCTCCTCGCTGATGAAACGTCACGGCTTTCCAACCTTCTTGCCAGATCCCTCGCTGACCCACTATCTCGAAGTACTGGACCGTCTTCCGCGTGTGCGCACCGTTGTCGTTGAAGGTATGAGCCATCGAAACCCCGTGTAATGGGGTTTGTTCGATCCCATTTACGTGTGTCGGAAACGGAACGTCTAGCAAGTCGATCAAAGTTGGCGTGATGTCCACTACGTGATAGAACTGGCGGCGCGTTTCACCTTTGGCTTGAATACCTTTCGGCCAGCGGATTAATAGCGGAGCTCGGACACCGCCTCCGTACGTGTGACCTTTGAAACGCTTGAACGGCGTGTTCCCCGCCGTCGCCCAGCCAAACGGGTAATGGTTGTAGGTGAGAGGTCCACCCATATCATCGAGACGAGCCAAGTTTTCTTCGACGCTGGTGCCAATGCCGTTGCGTGGAAGTTGGTGGTCATACGTGCCATGGAGACCCCCAAGCGGGCTTGCGCCATTGTCGGACAGGGCAATCACGATTGTGTCTTCTCGTTTACCAAGAGCATCGATCTGTTCAAGGAGTCTTGCGATCTGATCGTCAGCATGATCGAGAAAGCCCGCGTAAACCTCCATCAATCTGGCAGCCAAGCGTCTTTCGTCTGCGTCGAGATCGTCCCAGTCCTGTACCCCAGGATTTTTGGGTGCTAACCGTTGACCTTCAGGAAGTAGACCAGAGGCGATTTGTCTCTCCAGGACTTTCGCGCGAGCGACATCCCAACCTTCATCAAATCGGCCTTTGTATTTACTCACGTATGAGGAAGGCACGTGATGGGGTGAATGGCCGGCGGCGAACGCAACGTATAGAAAGAAAGGCTGTTCTGGATTAGCGGATGCCAACTGACGAAGCCATTTGCAGGATTGGTCCACGATGTCTTCTGACAAGTGATAGTTTTGCCTTTGAGGCGCTTCGACACGTTCGTTTCCCGTAACTAATTCGGGATTCCACTGGTTAGTCTCCCCTGCCAAGAATCCGTGAAACCGATCAAATCCTCGTTGCAAGGGCCAGTGGTCGTATGGACCTGCAGGACTGGTTTCATGGATGGAACCCAAATGCCACTTGCCTGCTGCCAGTGTCTGATAGCCGTGAGGACGAAGCATCTCAGCCAGATTGGCCGCCTCACGTGCGGCGAAGCCACGCGTGTTCGGGAAACCATTCACTATCTCGGCCACGCGCCCCACGCCAACGCTGTGGTGATTGCGACCTGTGAGTAGGCAGGTTCTTGTTGGTGAGCAAAGCGGGGTAACGTGGAAATTCGCATACCGCAATCCGTCGTTCGCCAAGCTGTTGAGCGCTGCGGTCTCGATGTCAGAACCGTAGCAACCGAATTCCGCATACCCAACGTCATCCAGTATGACTACGACGATATTCGGGGTCTGACTTAGAGTCGAAGAACTAGGCGACCATGCCGCGGTCGACTCGGCCGAAGTTCGTTTGATAGTGCCCGTAAAGTGCTTGTCGTGTTCCATCGCTTAATTTAAGTCCTGATTAAATCTCTCAGACAGTGCAATAGAGTATTCACATTGAGTTTGAGCGGTGACCTAGTCTGAGTTTGCAAGGCAAGTGAACAAACCACAATGTCGTGATTTCCCGTGCGACGCCTCAGCACAACAACCTGCTCGTAATTCAGATCAAGGTCGTAATGCGCAACTCAATCTGAGCGTCCGAGTTGCGACCGCATCCGTTATTCTGCCGTTGCAGTGCGGTTAGCTCAATCGATGGTTACCACGTATCAACGTAAGGTCTCTTTTTTGCTGTACGAGGTGGCTGAGCAGGAAGACTTTTCATCCCTTGCACGATAAATGCGCGAGTGTCTGCCGGATCAATAACGTAGCGAGCGCCAGAGTTCACTGCACGAGCCGACTCGTAGCCTTGCGCGACGCGCTGATCGTATGCAGCCTTGCGTTCTTCAGGATCCTCGATCGCGGCTAATTCTCGACGCGCCGACAGCTTCACCGCGCCATCAATATTCATACCTGCGAACTCCGCAGTTGGCCATGCGACGTTGAGAAACGGCACCGAAGACGCGCCACCAATCATTGCCTGAACACCAAGTCCGTAGGCTTTTCGGACCATAACCCCAAACATAGGTGCAGTGCAATTCGCCCCGATGTTGAACAGACGTACCGAATGTCTCACCAATGCCGTGCGCTCGTGATCTGGACCAACCATGATGCCGGGGCAATCCATGAAGACAACCACCGGGATATCGAAAGCGTCACACAACTGGAAGAAACGTGCCGCTTTATCCGCGCCTGGACTGTCAACCGCGCCAGCGAGATGAGCAGGATTGTTCGCTACTACGCCCATCGGACGACCTTCGACACGAATGAACGATGTAATGACCCCGATACCAAAGTCCTTTCGGATCTCGAGGACTGATCCTTCATCCGCAAGCGTCTCAACGATGTCACGCATCACGTAGGCTCTCACGCGGTCCTCCGGGATGATGTGGCGCATGCGACGCTGATCGGGGGCTTCCCAATCCGGTATAGGACCCTGAAAATAAGACAGATATTGCTTAACCGTTTCTATCGCAGCGCTATCGTCTTCAACAACAATGTCAACATTGCCGTTAGGTTCCTGAATGGACATTGAGCCGAGATCCGAAGCAGAGTGATTGCCGATACCGCTGGCTTCGACCACGCTTGGTCCAGTCATCCCAATCGTCGAGTTCTTAGTTGCAATGATGACGTCGCAACACGCTAGAAGCGCCGCATTTCCAGCGAAGCAATCACCCAAGTTGACCCCGACAAGCGGTACAAGACCCGATAGTCTTGCAAATTCAGTGAAAACGCTTGCATCCATGCCCACGCCACCGAATCCGCCGACTGGTTGACCTTCTCCTTCCGAGAAAAGTACGACGGGCACGCGCCAATCGTGAGCCAATTCGTGGACTTGCTCTTGGCGATAGTGACCGTGGGTGTACGATACGAATTCATTGTTGCTATAGACGATCGCGACTCTGCTCTGACCTTCGCCAACGCGGTCTGCGTTCACGCTACCAAACCCAATGATGGTCCCGCCAGCTGCTGAGCCGGCTACTCCGGGACCGAACTCTTTGAACGTACCTTCGTCAAGAAGGTCATCGAGATTCTCACGCGGCGTGCGTCGATTCTGCTCGTGTAGCGCAGTCACTGCTTCTATTTGGGCAGGATCCAAACGTTCTTGGATCATCTCGTTCAGTTCCTGAAGATCGCCACGGATTTCGTCGAGATCGATCCCGTCATCGACTTCGAGCGCGCCGTCGTCGCTGTCTACAGGGTCAATAAAAACAATCGGGAAACCTTCTCGAACAACATCGCCTTCTGACATGGACACTGCACAAACAACGCCGTTTCGATCTGCGCGGATATCGTGCTGCAACTTCATCGCTTCGACTACCGCCACGGTCTGTCCAATTCGGACATCCTCTCCGA
>JAGWBO010000027.1:0-450 GCA_021295855.1 Pseudomonadales bacterium
CAAGGAATCAGTTTATTACCAACCATGTAGCCGATGGGTCGCACCAATGGCTCGCCGTACTCAATGAACGGACCATCTCGTCGTACGCGTTCTACGGCCAAACTAGCATCGAACTAAACCCGCAGTGGCAGCTCACAAGCGGAATTCGTTACACTGAGGATGAAAAAGAGGTCTTAATGGACCGGTTGTGGGTAGTGATCGATTTCGACGAAGATGACCCAACCGACGAATTTGTGATTCCGGCTCGTTTCAACGAGCAAAACCCACCCCAAGTTGAGACGTTTGACAAAATCACTTGGAATGTTTCGTTAGATTTCACGCCGGACGAAGACCGACTCATCTATGGCCGACTCGCGACGGGCTACCGTTCCGGCGGTATCTCGCCGGGAGCTCCTGAAGGCTATGAATCCTACGACGACGAAGAGCTTACGTCGCTTGAACTAGGCTACA
>JAGWBO010000027.1:801-11632 GCA_021295855.1 Pseudomonadales bacterium
AATCACAAATGGTCAGTGACCGGCGACTGGCGTCGCAGCTTGAACGAGCGCGGCATGCTTACATGGAGTCTCACATACTCTTTCACCGGCGAACGTTTCAATCGAATCTTCAATATCCCGAACGATACGCTCGAAGGCTATGGACGGTTCGACGCATCGTTGAGTTGGATTAGTGCGAGCGGCAAAACCTCCGTGACTGCGTTCGTTGAGAACATCGTCAATCGTATCGGCGTCATGGAGCTCGAATCGAATGGTTGGAGCGCAGGTTACTATCAAGACGCGACCCTCACCGATCCGCGCTTCGCGGGCATCGTGTGGCGTTGGGATTATTAGGCATTCGCATTGCTACGAAACGGATAACCTAGTCCATTGGAAGATTCGCCTCAACTCCTCAACGACGATCAGGTACGTCGCTTTATCGCCGATGGTTTTGTCGTTTTAGATAGTAATCTCCCGCGCTCGCTTCACGACGAGATCGCGCGGGAACTCCACTTCAGCTTAAAAAAGGAGTCGAAGTGGCTCGGCGATAACTTGCTGCCTCGCGTACCGAGCATCGACACGGTGCTTCAAAGCGCCGCGGTCAGAGGAGCGATGTGCAGTCTTCTCGGACCGGATTTTTCGTGGGCTCCGCACCGCTTCCCGCATAACAGCGAACCCCTCGACACCGACACCCAGTTGACTGACTTCGATCCTTTCGAAAACCAACCAGTGATGGGCGAGGGTTCGATTTCAGGCTCTGGATGGCATCAGGACGGGCACTCAAAAGCCGGTCGTAGTCGATGGCACACATTCAAAGCCATCAATATGTTCTATTTCCCGCACGACGTGCCTCTAGAGATGGGACCGACGAGGCTATTGGCGGGTACACATCTGTACGCGACCCTACGGAACGCTCTACCTTCGCAAGTGTTTCTCGAACCGATCAAGGCTGGTACGCTAATCGTCGCCGACTTCGATCTGGGTCACGCAGGAACGCCAAACCGTACCGATACCTCACGCTATATGTTGAAGTTCGTCGCCTTACGGATGTCGAACCCAAGTCAGCCAACATGGGATCACGGGGACTCGAATTGGCGAATACCCAATGATTTGTTAACGGCAACTCAAATACCTCGTACTTGGGAGTTCCTATGGCATTGGTTGCGAGGCGATGAACGGTCAAGGCATCGAGACGCATTACCGCGTGCAGAGATTCCACGACTGCGCAGTGAAATGGCGTCGGATAACAACGAATCACGTTTATCCGCTATGTATGAACTTATACGAATCGGAACCCCTGCGGTCGAACCTTTAGTGGAGCAGCTTCTTGCGACGGCAGGACAAAATCGAGACGAGAGTCCAGCACACGACGAGCCCGGGTTTTATGCAATGTCGCCTGACCATATGGAGCGACGCTTCGGTATGCGGCAATTTGTGCCGGAAGATGCCGCGATAGCGCTCGGATTGATCGGTGCCCCGAGTGTGGGTGAGTTAGTTCCGTTACTCCGTCACAAAGATCCGTGGATGCGGATCAACAGCGCCTACGCGCTTGGCGAGGTCGGTACCGCGATATCAACGGATATTGCAGATCAAATAGGAGCACTACTGGATGACGAGTTGCACCAGGTGGTTCGTTCCGCTGCAGATGCGTTGTGTTGGGTACCTTTTGGCAGTGAAACGGCCACTCGAATCGCACGTCTCTTGACCGAATCACGCGAAGACTGGCAAGAAGGGGCCATGGGCGAACCGCGTCTTGGCGGACGTTGGTCGATCGAAAACCAAGTACGTTATTCGCTCTCGTGGGCACTACTCGCGCGAATCAAGCACCCGTGTGAATCCGATCTCGCGGTTCAGCTTGAGAGCGTCTTGATCAACGCACTTCCATTTGAGTCAGGTTATACCCCAGCAGTGCTCTGCCAAGGGTTGGAATCGCTTGGCACTCCGCAAGCGCTTAAAACAGCGATTCGATATCTTCAACCTCGACGGTGGGATGCTTTCTCATTCGCACCACCCAACGAGCGCGAGGCAGCGTAGCCTCCGATCTCTATCGCGTCTTTGAAATGCAGGTCTATTCTGCGTCTCCTATGCGCCTCTATGTCAAAGTCGGTGTCGCCCGGACAGTGTGGATAGCTGACGAAGTCGTGGTTAGACAATTGCAACGAGACCTACGTCCAACCCTTTAGTACCCTCGACGTAAAAGTCCCAAAACCCGATGTCGAAAAACTTCAGACAGCTCGCAACAGTTGTATTGAAGGGACGTGAAGCGGGTCCGCCGAAGCTCATTGTCGATCCTTTCGGTGACATGTCGCTCGCAGATGCATATACCGTTCAAAATGAACTAGTACAAATTCGGCACGAAGCTGGTCATCCCCAGATTGGCTACAAGGTTGGGTGTACGTCGCGGCAAATTCAAGAGCAACTCGGAATACACCAGCCGATCTTCGGTCGTCTATTCCTACAAGACAGGCACGAGAGTCCCCAAACAATCGATCGTGCAGATTTCGACGGATTAGCAATAGAAGGCGAACTCGCTGTTCAATTAGCTTGCGACCCGCGCGATTTGTCCGACTCTCGATCCAAACTCGAACAGTCTATTAACCACATCTTCCCAGTAATCGAGCTGCATCACACCGGAAGCCCCACTGCGCTACTCAGTGCGGCGGTTCTGGTCGCCAACAACGCGATTCATGCGGGATTTGTGCAGAGTAGCACCCGCCAGGAAACAACCGCAACCAAGCCGCAGTCAATGTCGATTCATTTCGATCGCAATTGTGTCAGCACCATACCGGTTGAAAAACTCGAACACACGATTTTTGACTCGTTAGTGTGGTTGCGCCGCGAGTTGCTCTCAATCGACGATAGTCCCCGACTCAAGCCGCCCGTTACGGTGCTTTGCGGATCCGTCGCTGAACTATTTCGCGTCGAAGAACCAGTTGATATCAGAGTCGAATTCAGTGAACACAGCGCGGTACAGTGCAATGTCCGATAACGATTCCGTGTAGGATACCCCGCCTACATTGAAGGCGCGGCGTGAATCCATTCCTGATACTGGTGATCGCGACCTTTGCGATCGCCTTTACGATTCCGATCGTGACCTACATCATTGGTCGCAAAACGGTTGACGCTGATAGAGATCCAGGTGACATACGACGATCGCGCGCCCTGCCGTTCATTGGCAATGGAACGATTCCACCGGAGCGAGACCGCGATGTAGCTGAAGATCGACACAACTTCGCTGCAATCCTCAAACTGTTCTTTCGATCCTGGCCTTTCATTCGTACGCAATTGCTGGGCCGGTGGTATTACGAAGGCAGGGGAACTTCCCAAGTAATCGCGGATGGCGTCGAGAGTAGTGGATATCACTACACGTATGCCCCCTTATTAGTGACTGCCATCGCGATCGCAGGTCCTTTGTTCGAATGGACGCCAGCGTCGCTCAGCTACCCCTTGCCGTTTCTCTATACCAGCATCGGGCTGATTGTCGCCGCGCAATGGTCGCTAATCCTGACTGAACACGATCAGCGCTTACAGACCGCTGTCGCGATTGCACTTGCATTCGTGGTATTTGTCGCAAACCTGATCGCGGTTCTCGTGGTTGACGGCGTCGCCGACAACTTCTGGGTAGCCGCCATAACGGCGATTGTGTTACTTGGTTGGATGTTTCAGATTCGGCGTGTCGATCCGAGTCAAGCAAAGCAGTCGCGGACTTTGTTTGGCTTTACGTGGCGCTTTCGGCTACACGCGCATCTTGCGTACTTTTACTTGTTACTCGGAATTCAAGGGTTTATTGAGATTCCGATGGCGTTGGTCATGACCGACATGCTATCTCAAACGATCCTACAAAACGAGCCACTTATCCCCTTCGTAGCTGAGATCTTTGGACAGCCGGAGTGGGCTCGCGGCGTCGCCGAGACACTGTCGATTGACCAACGACACGTAGTAAAGTGGTGGTATATCTCTCTGGTCATCGGCATGTGGCTCGTGATGTTGCCATTCGAGATCACCCGACCGTATTACCACGTCTGGATCATGCAACGTATCAACCAAGACTTGCGGCTAGCGTTGGTCGAACGTTGGCATCAATTGTCTCTGAGCTACCACAGCGACCACCGCACTGGTGATTCCATTTACCGCATCTACCAGGACAGCGCGCAAGTCACGGCCGTAATCGGACAGCTAGTCACATGCTCGATTGGCGTTTGGCGCTACCTTCTAGCTGCCATACTCGTGTCCTTCCTCAGCCCGACGATTAGTCTGATTGCGATCACGATCATCATTCCCGCACTGCTTCTCGCCAGATGGGCGATGCCGCGCATGCGGACCCGCAGTCTTGTCTATCGCGCAGCGACCAGCGATATCACGTCGAGAATCCAAGAGTCGTTCGCCGCAATTCGCTTGATCAAGGCGTATCGTGTTGAGGATCGCGCGCAACGCGAGATGGAGGACGATTCCGTGGTGGCTTTCAATGCCGCGTTTCAAGTTCGGTTGATGATCGCACTTGTGACCATTCTTATGTTCACCATCGCCGGCGGCATCCTATTAACCGGCGAGTTTTTCATGGCGGTGTACGCGAATCAGGGTAACGAAGCCTTCGCCAAAGAGCTGATTGCCGTCATTGGACTCAGTTTCACAATCTGGACTTTAGGTGCGTTCAATTGGGGTCGAGATCAATTCCACGCGACCACTAATAACGTTCGTCACATCATGCGCCAATGGCTTGCATCGCAAGATATGGCGATGGGCCTTCAGCGCGTGTTTGATATTTTGGATATCGAACCAGACGTGGTCGACTCGCCCACGGCGCAACCATTCGAGCGTTTTGAGCGCGCGATTGAATTCAAGGATGTGGCATTTCAGTATCAAGACGACCGACCGGTTCTGAATAGTGTTAATTTCGCGAGTCGTCCTGGCACCATTACAGCGATCGTAGGACCCACCGGGTCTGGTAAGAGCACCATGATGGGACTGCTTCTCCGACTGTACGACCCAACCGCAGGATCAATCACGATCGACGACAGGGATCTGCGCGATTACACCGTTGAAAGTCTTAGGGCTAGGACAGCGATCGCCCTTCAGGAAAACGTGTTATTTGCCTTGTCGATCCGGGAAAACATACGTTACGTCGCGCCGGATGCATCGGATGTGCAGGTCCAAGCTGCGATCGGTGTCGCGTGCATGGACGACTATGTCAATAGTCTGCCTCAAGGTTTGGACACCATACTCGGAGATCGAGGTGGCAAGCTGTCGACAGGACAACGTCAGCGCCTATCTATTGCCCGCGCTGTTGTGCGAGACACTCCAATTCTCATCCTGGATGAACCCACCGCAGCGCTGGACGCAGATACTGAGCATCGCGTGATGACGAATCTCGCCGAATGGGGAGAGAATCGCGCGATCTTCTTGATTACCCATCGCATCTCGACGATAAGACGCGCCGACAACATCCTCTATCTGGACGAAGGACGGATATTCGAAAACGGTGATCACGAGACGTTGATGAGGATTCCGAATGGTCGATATCGCAACTTCGTAGAGACTGAATTCGGGTTGGCAGGAGCAGCCGCGACATGAGCGATCAAATGAACTCTCAAGTCCGAAAACCGCGTGGGTTTAACGTTGAAGCCGAACGGGAACTGAACAAACGCGCCAGCGTTCTCGATACCGATTGGGACCTCGGCTTCAAAGAGACGGTCAAGGTCATCGCACGTGGCTGGATGATCATCAACTACGTTTGGGGGCGCTTCCTGATAAAGTGGATCTTGCTCCTAGGCGCACTCATGTACCCCGTATTCGTACTACCGTGGGGTGCAAAAATCATCGTTGACCACGTCGTACTCAACAAGCCAATCACAAGCACGGACGGCTTTCCTATCTGGTTACATCCGTTGATTAACCACTTTATGACCGTGAGCCCGATGGAGATTCTGATCACTCTCACCGTGATCTCGATATTCCTGGTCATCCTGGTCGGCGGCTACGCTCCGGGTGCCGCAAACGACACCACAGACGGTGGCATGATCGAAGGACAGGACACTGCAACAAAGCAAGAAAACCTCACCCATGGAGGACACAGCTTTGCCGGTGGCATCTGGGGTTATTACGAATACAAGATGAACTCCAGACTTACGCAAACCGTGAATCACATGGTTCGGGCTAAGTTATTTGAACGAATCAAGTCGATGCCAATGACGCTGCTAGACGATCAAAGAATTGGCGATTCTGTTTATCGGGTGATGTACGACGCGCCATCCATCAATCAGATTTTTTATGAAGTCATCAATCGCCCGACGTTATCAACCTGCGTGTTCGTTGCCGCGATGTTTAACCTCGTGAGTGCCTATCAACACGTCGACGCAGTCATCTGGCTAACGGGTTCACTCTTCCCCGCGTACTTTCTGATTTCGATTCCGTTTTCGCGGTGGGTGCGACGCCGCCACCAAGCGAGTCGCGCGGCTGGGACGATCGTGACCAGCACGATTGAAGAGGGCATGGACAACATGCTTGCCGTACAGAGCCTTGGTGGAAACAAGAACGAAAAGCAGCGATTTGGCACGGACAGCTCCGAATCGTTCCTGCGGTTTCGTGGAACCGTGCTTCTAGACATTCTTATCGGTCGCAGTAAAGAACTCGCGTTTCAAGTGATATTTATCGCGGTGATTTATGTCATCGCGACCAACATCATAGACGGCGTCTTGTCGCCAGGCGATTATGCGGCGATCTTCTTCTACTTCTGGTGGATGCGTGGCCCAGCTGACAGTTTTGCATCGCTGTGGATCCATCTGCAGAGCTTCGTGGCAGGTATGCGACGAGTCTTTGCGATCATGGATTTACCCCAGGAACAAAACCTTGGCAGCGAGGTGCTGCCACCCGTTGAGACGGGCGTCGAACTACGTGGCGTAGGTCTACAGTATCCCGATGGACGTCGCGCACTAAACGATGTCTCATTAACGGCTTCAATCGGCCAGATCGTTGCGTTTGTCGGACCGACTGGCGCAGGAAAAACCAGTTTGGCGTATCTGATCCCTCGATATCACGCAGCGACCGAAGGACAGGTGTTAATTGATGGGCATGATGTTGACGACCTTGATCTCGCAAGCCTGCGAGACCAGATCACTTATGTGTTTCAAGAGACGCAGCTGTTCTCATTCTCGATTCTGGACAACATCCGATACGGAAAACCTGATGCGACCTTGGACGAGGTAATCCGCGTCGCGCAGATAGCCGGTATACACGATTTCATCGATGGTTTACCAGAAGGGTACGAGACCAAGCTCGGCACCACCATGAGCAAGCTCTCAGTCGGTCAAAAGCAACGAATATCGATCGCGCGAGGTTTGCTAAGAGAGTCCAAAATCTTGATTCTCGACGAGCCTACATCGGCTTTAGACCCAGAGACCGAACAGTATCTTGTGCAGTCGCTGCACGAGGCTGCGAAGGACCGACTCGTGGTAATCATCGCGCACAGGCTTTCCACCATTCGGCAATCCGATCACATTGTGTTCCTGGATCAAGGTGAAGTCCTCGAACAAGGCAGCCACGATGTATTGATGGCGATCGAAGAAGGTCACTATCGCCACTTCGTAGAACTCCAGACCGTGACAACTGACGAATAGCGGCGTCGCGTTTCAAGGAACAAGCTGCTGAACGTGCCAGTCGTCGCCTTGGCGCTTGTAGAGCTTGCGATCATGCATTCGTGGATCCGATCGTAATTCCAATCGCTCTACTAATTCGGGTATGACAAAGACCCCAGCTCCATTCGGAGGCGATTTTCGAGGCGGAGCAGTGGCGGCGAAAAGCGTTTCAAAAGCGGCGCAGTCGTCAATCACGGTACTCTGAGGGTGTCGTTCGTAAATCGAATCCATACGTTTTGCCGCACCGGGTTTCAATTGCCAATGGAGCTCGATAACTGACTTTGGAATATCCTCGAATTGAGCTTCAATCCGATATTGGATCCCAATACTCGGTAGAAAGACCAAAAGTGAACCCTGAAGACCGCGATTCAGTAGCTCAGCGTGTTTGGCGCTTGACCTACTATAAAAGAGCGCTAGTCGATCATCAATGTCCCTTAAGACCAGTGTCCGTAGAGCCGCGTCACCGTTTCTACCGACGGTACCTAAAACGCAACGATCAACGAGAGGGTCGTTTGCGCCTCGAGCCTTGGTTCGGTCGCGTACTAGTAGGAAGGTAGGATCAATGGTCATTTGGTGTTTCTACTCGGTTTTACCAACTGTCGTAGCGTTACGTGCGCTACCGACCAGAGGTCGTCCCAGTCGCCTTTCAACACGAGCTCCGCCATACCGAGCGTTGACAACGACGGCGTACTCGAATCACAGGTCAATAGCGCAATCAGATCACTAATCGCGCTGTTGTGGCCGACCACCGCTACACTGTCAACACCAACTAGCTCAAGGTCATCCATTGCCGTTCCAACCGCGCGAGCCAAAACCTCCACGTCATAGGTATACATTTCACCGCTTGGTGTTACTTTGCCTCTGACGAACGCATTTAAGAAGTGGGCCGTCGTGTAGGTTCGCCTTGCATCACTCGTCAGGAAGACTCTCGGTGGGTTTGATTGTGTAGCAAGGAGATTCCCCATTTCAACGCACTGACGATAGCCGCGATAAGCGAGTTCCCGACCATGGTCAGCACGACCATGTGCCTCTGCTTTTGCGTGCCGAATCAGCCAGATATGTCTTTCAGCCAAGTGCGGTGAAGTCGTCGAGTTTTACCAAATCTTACGCCACACTGGTTGATGGACGACACGATGACACGGTGCGAAACGAATAAGATAACTGCCTTCAAAGCGAAGGCGACTGTTTCCGCGTCCCGAGTCGACACCTCGCAATCCAAACGACGCGCTTAAACGCCCACTAAACGCCTATGAAAACCGAACAGGATCGATCCTCTTCAGCATCCGGTAATTTGCCGGAAGTACCAACCGCACACGAGTCCGTCAAGGAGTTGCGCGAAGAGAACGCGCGGCTTCGAGCCGAAATTGCGCAACTTCGCCCCCACCACGTTGATCCTCACGATTTGTCTTGGGATGCTGCAATCACGCGGGGTATCGCGTATGCGGATGGTGTTTCGCATACGAGTTCACTTTCCCCAGGTCGAGTACTAAAGCAGTTAAGCGGCATCGCAAAGCAACGTCAGGAAGACGGCTTAATCCGCGACAGCGACGAATTCGACTATTTACCTAAACCTCGATCGGATCAAACTGAACTCGAGGCAGATTTCGTGCGCTGGGGTTATTGCTTAGTCGAGGACGCGATGTCACCTGAGCAAGTGAAAGCGCAGGTAGATCGTTTGACCGAACAAGCCACCGCTGAACGGGATTTGGAATCGGCCATCATGACGAGCCGCAAATCCACAGCTCAACTCGTCAACAACCTAGTGCTCAAAGGTCAAGTCTTTCGTGATGCGGTTGAGTTCAAACCGTCAGCGGCTCAAAGAGGCGAGCTCGTCGACGCGTTACTCACAAAGATCATGGGCGAACGATTCGGATTAGGATGTGCGCACGGATCGATCGTGCACCAAGGCGGCGGCCTTCAAGAGCTCCATGTCGACCAAGCCGGATTCCCGATGCCGTACCCGCCATTTCCGTTTGGATCTTTAATCATCTGGTGCTACACGCCGTTCAACCTTGAAAATGGTGCCACCTATCTGGTTCCTGGCTCTCATCGAACAGCCACCGGTGCAACAACATTCCATGACGGCGCAGATTTGGTACATCTGGTAGAAGGCGAGCCAGGATTGGTGGCGGTATGCGCACCCGCTGGAACCTGCATATTGACCGATACACGCGTATTGCATGGCGGCGGATTACGAACCGCAGCAGGCACCCGTTACGCGATGCGTTGTCATTACAACCGAGGGTTCGTGCGCGCACTTCACGAACAGGCGTCCGTTAACCATCATGTCCCGGATAGTGTCTATGAGAAGCTCTCGCCTCGCCTCAAGCAGATGATGGGAATCGAAGCCAGTAATTCAGAACCCATTGGCGAACTGCGAAGTCAAGACGGAGCGAACGCATCGCCTTAACAACCGTAGGCATCTTGATTCCACGAGCTTTAGTGTGAATTAGTCCACTAGCTAATTTGTATATTTTGCGCCGATTCAACCGTCCTGCACTGTTGCAACTCCTACCCTACTCGAGAGGTGTCCTTATGGCCTCGGTAATTCGAAATTCACTCTATGCCCTCATGTCGCTGGCAATTGTTGCCGTAGCACTTCCATCGGGCGCGCAAGATCTTTGGTCGGCTGCCGCAGAAGGCGATACAAAGACGATTCGGCAGTTGCTGAAAGACGGCCAAGACGTCAATGCCCTTGACCCAAATCTAGGGTCTACCGCGTTAACTTACGCCGTTCTTCGAAACCAATCCAAAGCGGTACGACTGCTGATTAAGAACGGCGCAGACGCCACCGCTGGTGCAATGGATGGCAATACCGCCTTACACGCTGCCGTATTCCTCGGCTACGACAAGGTCACCAAGGAACTGCTTCGAGCAGGAGCAGACCCGCTTCAGGCGAACAATCAAGGACAGGTCCCTTCGGCTACAGCCAGAACAGATTGGGCAACAACACAAGCCATCGCGTCGATGTTTCAGGTAGAAGTGATAGAAGAAGAAGTGATGGCGGGACGCGAGAAAGCCACTGAGTTGATCGAAAAGCAAATCGAGAAACTCGCCAGATCGGATATTTGGCTCGCGGTCTATACGGGCAACGAACGCTATGTGAAACGACTCGCGCGTAAGCAAGAGGATTTAAATGCATTAAACGACGAGACACAGTCGACGCTCATTAATGCTGCGGCAACCTTTGGATTTGCCGGCATTGTTGACATCCTGGCAGA
>JAGWBO010000027.1:11732-35708 GCA_021295855.1 Pseudomonadales bacterium
GACGGTACGACACCGCTCGCCGCCGCACACGCGGATATGGGTTTAGTTGACTATATTGCCGGATTACTGAATCTTGAACTGGATTACAAAGCAGTGATTGAAGGGAAGAAAACTGCCGTCGATCTATTAACTGATAACTAGATTCCTTGAAAATGCCGACGGCTACGCCAAAGGGCGACCGTCGGCACCATGAAGATCGCGAACGCGATCAAACCCGGAACCCAACCACCCCCATTCGTCGAAATCAGGTTCCACACCAACATGGCAATGGCAATCTGTGCAACGTATAGAGCTGCTAGCGGGTGCATCCACCGACTCATTCGCCAGAACCCCCACGCTCCCGCACCGTAAATCAACCAATGGATAGGTGCCGTAGCTTTAGCCCACCAGCCTGTTAACGTAAACCCAAACCACACTTCAGCATCTTCCGCTACCGGTTTAAAGAAGATATCGAACGGCATATAGACAAGAGTCATGTATATGCAGAAGAACCACAACAGATTCATCCACCAAGGTCTTTTTTGCCACTCGGTCACTGCTACATTTGCCATGTCGAATTGGTGGTCCTTTAGATTAATCTCGTCGAATGAACGACCCAGACTTACCGACGCGTTAGACCGCCGATGACACACTTCGTACACTTCGCAGCGCACGTCACATTGGGTAAATGCGTTGAAGTTAGAAGGCAGAGCCGCGATCGTTGGGTATCAAGAATACCCACATATCCGTAAATTCAGCGGTAAACGCAAATTCACACTCGGGCAATGGGCTGATCTCACAAGGTTAAGTCTCGAAGATGCGGGGCTCGAGGCTCGTGATGTCAACGGTCTTGTTTGCACCGAGATACGTGAGACTGTCTCTTTTACGCCGGCAACAATCGTCGAATACCTGGGTCAGCCGGTTAATTTCGCCGAACGTGTCGACCTAGGCGGGGCAAGCCCAGTAGGCATGGTCTGGCGCGCGGCAGCCGCGATTGAACTTGGTCTTGCAGATGTCGTGGTTTGTGCCTTACCGGGCCAGCCGATTCCGTCGAATCCCAATCCTGGACCGGTTGATCCTCGACGTTTCTTTCAGTCTTCGAGCGTAAATTGGGGTTCGCCTCAAGCGGAATTCGAAATCCCCTACGGAAATCTAGCGCAAAACTGCGGATATGCCATGATCGCTCAACGTTACGCGGCAGAGTATGACTACGACCCGACCGCGATGGCGAAGCTAGTTGTCGATCAGCGACGCAGTAGTGCGATGAACCCTAACGCGGTCTTCTATGAAAAACCAGTCACGGTTGATGACGTGTTAAACAGCAGGTTGATCGCGGATCCACTGCGCATGCTAGAAATCGTCATGCCTGTCGCGGGTGGCGCAGCGGTCATAGTTGCTAGCGAGGACGTTGCGAAGCGATGCAAACATCGACCTGCCTGGATCAAGGGATTCGGCGAACACCTCACGATGAAGACGCCAACATTCGCCGAAGATCTCGTTCACAGCCCGGTCGGACCTGCTTCAGCTAAGGCATTTGAGATGGCGGGTGTGGAGCGCGGCGAAATCGATGCGTGCCAAATTTATGACTGCTATACGATCACGGTACTGCTTACGTTGGAAGATGCTGGATTCTGCGGGAAAGGCGAAGGGATGGAGTTCATTCGAACCCATGATCTGTCGTGCTTCGGCGATTTCCCCGTGAACTCCGGTGGTGGTCAATTAGGAATGGGACAAGCGGCGGGCTCAGGCGGCATGACGCAAGTTATCGAGGGCGCTCGACAAATCATGGGCCGCGCCGAGAAACGCCAGTTATCGCGCTGCGATTCCGTCTACGTGTCTGGAACTGGCGGCATTATGAGTGAACAAGCAGCATTGATATTGCAGGGTGACTAAATTGGATCTCACGAAACCTTACCCTACGCCAACACCTGAGACCGAGCCATTCTGGCAGGGATTACGCAACGAGCGAGTTCTGTTACAAAAGTGCGATGACTGCGGCACCTGGATCTTTTATCCTCGATCCAATTGCTCTAACTGCCTAAGTACAAATCTATCGTGGCGCGAAGTCAGTGGGGAAGGCACGCTCTACACGTTCACGGTGACTCGACAAGCAACTGCGCCACACTTTGTCGACGAAGTGCCACAATTGATCGCGATGATCGACCTTGATGAAGGCGTCCGACTTACCTCTACATTAATCGCCGATGAAACGACGCAGATCAGCATCGGCGCTAAAGTGATTCCAGAGTTTGATCACATAAACGAAGAGGTGACGCTACTGCGCTACCGTTTGGCTTAGTCCCAAATTCCGAAGAAATCCTCAAACGCCTGGAACTGCCCACCGGAGACAGCAGAAGGCACAATGATCGGTGTCTTAATTCCAGCGTCGTACCACGCCTCAATACCATCACGCACCTGCGTTTTCGTGCCGAATAACGTAGTATCGGCCAACCAACGATCGGTCAGGTAGCGCGGCACTTGATTTAGGTTGTTCGACTTCATGCACGCTTCTACACCTTCCATTTCTTCAACGAAACCCGCTTCTTTCCAGTAGTTTCGATAGTTTGGGAGCAGCGCATAGCTAGTGAGCGTCCGGCGATTCACCTCCGCTGCGGCTTGTACGTCATCGTTGATACAGGTTGGAATCATGTTCCCAATAAAAAATCCTTCTCTCTCGCGGTTTTCATCCGATAGCACACTTAGCGATTCGCTCATGTGCGATCTTGCACCGTTCGCAAAGACCATTCCTTCAGCGATTTCTTGAGCCAGCTGAATCATCTTGGTACGCAAGGTGGCAAGGATGATCGGAGGCAACTCGCCGGCACGTGGTACAGCTCTTAGATCCGATACGAATTGACGAATGTCGCTCAGAGGTTTGCCTTGCGTGATTCCCAATCTCTTCATTGCGGGTTCATGGCTTACACCAATGCCGAAGCGAAAACGACCTTCCGATATCTCATGGATGAAGCTTGCCGCTTGCGCGAAATCTTGTACTTGGCGCGTGTAAATGGGTGTAATCGTCGTGCCAAATGGGATGCGGGCTGTTCTAGAGGCTAACGCCGTACACAGTGCAAGGCTATCCGACATACTAGGACCGTAGATTCCCGCAAAGCCGCCGCTTTCAATGCGCTCCACAAGTTCAAGCGTTCGTAATCGGCGACCAGGAACGGCCGCGAGACTAAGAGCTGGTTTACGCATAAGATCTCCTAAATCTAGATGGAATTCCGATTCGTCGACCGAATCGCGGCGCCTCGGAAAGATTAACTTTAAAGTGCTTTTAAAAAAGCATCGTTTTGAGTACGCGTACCGATCGTGACGCGAAGGCGATCGTACAACCTCGTCGTCTTAAAGTACCTCACCAGAATGTTTGAATCACGCAAACGTTCGTAGGTATCACCTAAACTGGCTTTATCGCGTCTTTGCGGCAGGACGAAGTTGGCTTGAGAATCCGGAACGTTGAATCCACGCTCCCTCAGCACATCGCTAACTCGTTGTCTCTCCAAGCGCACGACTTCCCATGTTTTCCGCGCATGTTCTTGATCTCCGAATGCTGCCAATGCCACAATCTGTGAAATACAGTTCACGTTGTAACTGTCTCGTACCTTCGTCGCGAGTTCCTCGATAAAAGACTCCTCACCGAGAAGATACCCGACACGGGCACCTGCCAGTGAATATCCCTTCGAGAACGTACGAAGTAGCAATAGGTTTCTATGCCGAGCGAGTAACGGCACAAGATCGTGCTTGAGGGCGGGTTCAATAAAGTCCACGTACGCTTCGTCTATAAGTAACGGACCTCGGAATCGGGCCGCAAACGCATCAACTTCCTGCGCGGTTAGCAACACACCACTCGGTGCATTGGGATTTGGAATGCACACGAGGCGTGCGCGTTGACCGATGCAACGACGCGCCGCTTCGGAATCAGGGCGGAAATCGTGACCTAACTCCATCGGCAGCCAACGTGCATTTAGCACGTTCGCAATAACGGGGTAAAGCGAGTAGCCCGGTTCAGATGAGACCATCACGTCATTTCGTGTCAAGCATGCGGTAGCAACAAGACGAATCGCTTCGTCTCCACCATTCGTGATGAGTACCTGTCCACTCGTCAAACCAAATCGCGCCGCGATGTGTTCGCGCAACACCAACGATGTGGCGTCTGGATAACGGCGCAGCTCCTCCAAATCTAAATTAACAAGCGTCTCGCGAATCGCGGGACTTGGCGGAAATGGATTTTCGTTGGTATTCAGCTTTATGACAGATCGGTCGCTTGGCTGCTCGCCGTAGGTATAGCCGTGCATGGCACGAATGTGGTCAGCTAAAAAGCTCACGACGTGCTTGTTTCGCGGTCAGATACAGTGTTGCCTAAGAGATCACTCAACCATCGAGATCCAGGATTCGCCTCAGCAGCGATCTTGATCGTCATTGTGATAGGTACCGAGAGCAGCATGCCAACAGTCCCAAACATGTATCCCCAGAAAATCAACGACAAAAAGACGACCAGCGTGGAAAGACCAAGACGCTCACCCATAAACCTCGGTTCTATGAAACTGCCTACGAGAATATTGACGCCAACGAACAACGCGACCACCCCAAGTGCCGAACCCATCCCAAGTTGGACAAGGGCAACTAGGACCGCCGGTAAAGCCGCGATGATGCTTCCGATATTCGGGATGTAATTCAGGATAAACGCCAGTAACCCCCACAGAATCGGAAAGTCGACACCCAGTAACCAAGTGCCCATCGCAATCAATATCCCGGTACCCAAGCTATGGATAGTCTTGATGACTATGTAGTGATGAATGTTGGTGGCAAACGAATCAAGCCAAGTTCGTTCCGATTCTGTTGGATTGAGCAGATTTCGCATCTTTCTTGTCAGCGCTGTGCTTTCAATCAGAATCAGAACGAACACCAACAGAATCAAAAAACTGTTAGATATCAGATTCCCAATGCCCGTGAGCGTCTGGCTAGCAAGTGCAAATATCGTCGCGGCATCGAGAATCTCCTCAAGGTTGAGCGCGGTCGGCAATCCAAACTGAATCAATGTCGGCTCCCATGCCTCAAGCATCGCGTTGAGTTTGGCGACATATTCCGGTTGCTTGGCGTAGAGTTGCTGAGCAGACTCAACGACGACGGCACCTAACGTAATCATGAGGAGGACTAAGAGCACTAGCGTGATGCTAATGGCAAGCCATGCTGGTACACGTTTCGAGATAAGCCACCCAACCGGAGCCGCAACGAGTGTTGCGATAAATACGGCGAGAAGCAGAGGCGTGACCAGGACCGCCGCGAGTTTCAATCCAGCCAGAATGACAATCAAACACGCAGCGGCAACCAGGAACTTGAGCCCCGGTGTCATTTCAGTCAAGCCCAGTCGCCTCGATTCTGAAGGCTGGGTAGCTGAGTTCGAACGCGTTCTACTTCACTTGGGTCGATTTCAACGACCGCGTGATCATCTCTCTCGTCCTGGCACTCAGCAATGACAAGACCCCATGGATCCACAACCAGTGCATGTCCATATGACTTCCGATTTCGATGATTGTGGTCCCCATACTGTGCCGGTGCAATCACGTAGGACTGACACTCGATCGCACGTGATCGCAGTAAAACATGCCAATGGTCTTTGCCTGTTGTTTTGACAAAAGCAGAGGGGACGGCGAGCGCCGTCGCACCTTTATCTACTAGATCCTGATACAACCGCGGAAATCGAACGTCGTAGCACACCGAGAGACCGAGTGTACCGAAGGGTAATTCCGTGGTAACCGCCGAATCACCAGGCGACGTATTCCGAGACTCGAGCATCCTCGTGCCGTCAGGTAGGTCGACATCAAAAAGGTGAATCTTGCGGTACGCAGCCGCAATCTGACCGTCTGGTGTCAAATGAAGGCAGGTGTTGTATGCTCGTTCGTTCGGCGCTTTCTCCGGAAAACCACCCGCGATCACATGCACCTTGTGGTCTGTGGCAATACGCCGACAGCTATCCAACATCGGCCCACCGGTGCTCAGGTCCTCCAACATCGGCAACCGAGCACGATCCGAGCCGATGTAAGCGAATGCTTCGGGTAGAAAAACGACCTCTGCGCCATCTTCCACTGCGCGTCGACTAAGTGATTCTGTCGTCGCCAAATTCCTCGGCACATCCGACGTAGCACAAAGTTGCACGATCCCTACACGAGTCTTATCTGGCATAACGTATTTCCATGGCTGCGGTACCGACGCGTTCTTCTGACTATCAAATCGTACAGGTACGTGGAGGGTTCCTCAAGCTCAGACTAGCTAAGGTCGTACGATGGCACTGTGCAGTCTAGTTTTTTGCCAAGCAGTTCCTCAAGTTCAGGAAGGACGAAGCCATCAGATTCCGAAACGAAGCTGATTGATATACCCTCCGCGCCTGCTCGTCCCGTACGACCGATGCGATGCACATAGTCCTCAACGATGTCGGGGAGATCGTAGTTAACAACGTGTGTGATCCCTTCGACATGAAGTCCACGTCCGGCGACGTCGGTCGCGACGATGTGTCTGGTTTTACCGCTTTTGAATCGAGTTAGCGCAGCAGTGCGTTTGCGTTGCGGCATATCACCTGAAAGACCTTCACAGCTAACGTTCCGTCTCTGCAATGACTTCATGACTTTTTTTACTTCTGAGCGCCGATTTACGAAGATCAAAGTCCGGGATGGATTGCTTCGTGTCATGAATTCAAACAGAATCTGTGGTTTCTCATCGCGACCTACGATCCAGAAGCGTTGATCAATCGAATCTGCCGCGATGGACTCTGAAGGAATCTCAATTCGAACCGGTTCAAACATCCATTGGTCTATCAATCGTCGTACATCGTCATTGAATGTCGCACTGAAGAACATAGTTTGGCGACGCCGACGTTCGGGAGTCTGGCGTACGATGCGACGTACATCTGGAATAAACCCCATATCAAGCATCCGATCCGCTTCGTCGATCACGAGGATTTCTACACGACTCAAATCAAGAAGACCTTGACCCATGAAATCGAGTAGCCGTCCCGGTGTGGCGATGAGGACCTCGATCGGGTGCTTCGTCAATTTGTCGTGCTGTTCTTTGATTTTCTTGCCACCCACGACCGCCAAACTACGGATCTTCGTGTGTTTGCTTAGCGCGTTCATATCCTGCTTGATCTGCATAGTTAGTTCGCGTGTTGGAGCAAGGATCAGGGCGCGTGGCGACCCAATTGGATTAGCTTGTTGGAGTGGGAATTCAATGTGTTGCGCCAGGATTGTCGCGAGGAATGCTGCGGTCTTGCCGGTACCGGTATTCGCTTGAGCACATACGTCATGTTGAGATAGACTGTAAGGCAGCACCTGGCTTTGTACCGGCGTACATGCCTTGAACTCGAGCTCATCAATCGCCCTCTGCACACTTGTAGGCAACCCTAGTTCGGTGAACGACAGATGGTCGGAATTTACTTTAGCGGTACTTTGATCCATTTCACTCGACCCGGGCGTTCGCCCTGAAATTGGGTCCGATGGTGCAGATTCCAGGTTAACGACGTGCGGCCGCTAAGCGAACGCTCATGCCGACAATCGTCATTGCCGCTTCGACCTCCTCGACACTTGCAAAGGTGGGAGCGATACGGATATTCGCATCGTTCGGGTCATTTCCGTACGGAAATGTCGCACCCGCTGCAGTCAGTTGAAGTCCTGCGGAGCGTGCTAGCGCCACCACTTCCTTAGCCAAGCCATTGGGTACGTCCAGAGAAACGAAATACCCACCAGTTGGTTGTGTCCACGTCGCGAGACCCGTATTACCAAGCTGTTCTTGTAGTCCTTTCTCGGTAGCTTCAAACAACGGTCGGACAATCGCGGCGTGTTTCTGCATGTGCTCTGCAAGGCGCTCGCGATCCGGTAGGAACCGGGCATGCCGCAGCTGATTGACTTTGTCGAATCCAATGATCATGACGGAAAGCCGTGCTTCAAGATCACTCAATAACCAATTACCGCTCGCCAAGAATGCGACTCCCGCTCCCGCGTGCGTTATTTTTGAAGTTGATGCGAACGCGACGATCCGATCTAACGTTTCGGCGGCAACCGCATGATCGAAAATTGATGATAGCGCGACAGGCTCTGTTCCGAAATCGTGCACCGAATACGCGTTATCCCAAAACACAAAGAAAGGACTTGAATGGGCATCCGAGCGCAACCGTGGGAGATTGGCAATACGTCGAACAACCGTTTCTGAATAGGTACATCCCGTTGGATTTGAGTGTTTCGGCACGCACCACATGATTGAAGTGCTCGGATCATTTAGGACAAGGTCTTCAACCTGGTCCATGTCTGGACCATCATCGTTCAAGTCGACGCAGACCATTTCTACACCGAGGAACTCGGTCGCTGCGAAGTGTCGGTCGTACCCAGGCACTGGGCAGATTGCTTTACATGGATTCTCACGCAGTGCTCCGGATCCTGCTAATCCGTAATTTACGATCGTTTCGAGTACGAAGTACATTAGCTGCAGACTCGAGTTACCGGCGGCCATGATCAGTTCTGCTGGATAGTCCGTCAGGGCAGAACCTAGTTCACAACACTCGGGGATACCTCGCAACCCGCCGTAGTTTCGTGCGTCCGCGCCGTCAGAACATATGAAATTTCCATCAAGGATGCCATCAAGGGCATCCGAAAGCGCAACCTGTGCGGTGCCAGGCTTTCCTCGTGTCAAATTGAGCGAAAGCTCTCGTTCGACTAAATTGGCGAACTCACGTTCCAGCGTCTGACGATTCATGAAAACATCCGTAAGCCAGTGGATTCCTCGATCCCCAACATGATGTTCAAATTCTGAACCGCGGCCGCAGCAGCACCTTTACCTAGATTGTCAAGGACTGCGCAAACGACAGCGTCGCTGCGATTGGCTGAGACTAACAAATCAACGCGATTCGTGCCATTGCATAGCGTAGCGCTTAGAAATCCTTCTTCAAGCACATCGCCTCCACCCTGGGGCAACACCCGAATAAACCGCTCGTCACTATACGCCGCTATCCATGCGTCAATGATCGCCTCCGCAGCCACACTCGGCAATGCGAACTTTACGACCATTCCGCGGTAGAAAGGTCCAACCGACGGCAAGAAGATCGGCGGGACTTCAAGTCGCGAGTGGCATTTCATCTCCGGCATGTGCTTGTGATCTAAGTTCAGCGCATATATCCGCGTATCCATGAGTTGATCACGATGCAACTCATAGCGAGAGATCAATTTCTTCCCACCTCCGGAATAGCCAGAGACTGCATGAACCTGAAGCTGTTGTGATGGTGTCACGATGCCGTGTTCAACAAGGGGCCGCACGGCAAGCAAAAAACCGGTGGGATAGCACCCGGGATTCGATACATACTGACTGCTCGCGATAGCGGGTCGTACGTGCGATGTCAACTCAGGCAAGCCGTATACCCAATCTCGTGCGGTACGATGTGCCGTGCTCGCGTCCAGGTATCGTGCTTTGGAGTCTAATTCAATCGCTTCGCGCGCCGCGTGATCGGGTAAACAAAGCACCACCACATCCGCTTCAGCGTACCGCTCTCGCTTATAAGCAAGATCTTTTCTGTACCGTTGGCTGACTGGAACGACTTCAATATCGTCTCGGGCGTTAAGGTGCCCGTAGATTTCGAGTCCGGTCGTACCTTCCTGACCGTCGATAAATACTTTAGATCCCATAGGACGCGTCGTTTGACCGGGCAGTGGCCCTTCCCGAATTAAGGGTTAACAATGAGTGAAACGCTTGTTTCTTGCGACGTCGAGGTGTTGTCGCGCGAAAAAATTATGCACTCCGGAAGAATCGCTAGCCTCATTCGCCGCAATTGAGACTTAGCAGCTTGACATTCGTTCTCTGCCAGAGCACTGCGGCTCTGACACAACTGCGAAGAGCAATACTAGAAAGAAAGCTATTCGGCGCATGCCTTAACAAAACCACATCTTTGTATTATAATATTTTTTAGTCACGTGAATCATTCGAATTGCTTCGGACCCACCTTGAAATCTACGATCCTGACCCCACATATAAGGTGCGGTCGCGTTCCGATAGATGAGGACTGATTTTTGAAATTTCGTGAACTTTTTCCTGACGCAGTTGTCTCATGGGCAACCAAAAGTTGGATTTCGCAAAACGTGGCGCATACCTGCATGCTTACTCGGGCTGGTCTCATGACCCGTCTAGGGCCGCATTTGCGCGGAATCTGGGAGGGGAGACAAACACCAATCTGAAGGCTGCATCGAAAGATCAAGTGTTGACGCGTCGACTGCCATATGGTCAACGCGTAACCAAGTAGGCAATGTATTCACGAATGTGTTGGACGACAGAAGAAAGAAAGAAGAGGTAAGAACGATGAGCGTTTACTACAGTAAAGAACAGATAAATCAAGATGCGATTGCGGGCATCGATTACAAAGATCTAGTTGATGAATTACGACTCCGTCCAGAGCCGGAAGACCTAATTTCTATTCAGGACATCCTCGATCTATTTAACGGCGAGATCGCTATCGATGATCCAAGAATCGACGACTTGCTCTCGCGGCTAGCCACCGATGGTTTTGCCATAAGCGAACCAGACGACGAAATTGAGGCCCATCTTCGGAAGGCTGAAGCCAGTATCCGTGACAACGTGCATATCTACATGCGGGAATTGTCCAAGCTGGATCTTCTTTCGCGGGACGAAGAACTCGCGTTAGCACGTGCTCGAAATCATGGCATGAGCGAAGTACTGACGGCGTTGGCGACGATTCGACCTGTCGTCGAACACGCGCGTACGTTATTTGAATCTCATTTCGACTCGGGACGCTTAGATCGATATGTCGCTGGCTATCTCGACGTTGTTGACGAGTTGCCGAAAGTAAACGTGATCGCAAGCAACGCGCCTCGTGATACGAAAGGCAAGCCGCCCAACCTCGACCAAGCTCACGCCCGATTTAAGCGATTTACGAAAGCGATGGATGCGTTCTATATTCAACCGAAGCATCGACGAACTGTAAATGCGAGTAAAGAGCTTGAAACTGCGTTTGGTTACTTCAAGTTCACGATGCCGCACTACCTCGACTTCGTGCAAATGTTCAGAGCGAAGATGGCGCCACTGGAGTCAGCACGGTCGAAGTTACGGAAGATTGTTAGAACGGCTGGGATTACTTCGAGTGTCTACGCGAACGAATTCGAACCGAACATTACCGGTCGGCGGTGGCTTACGTTAGTCGCCGCGCAACCGAAACGCACTCGTGAAGCGCTCGGGCGTCACGCTAACAAAATCTCAGAATTGAGATCTCAAGTACGCGCTGTCGAAAAGGAACTCGGTCACAGTACCGAAGAGCTGCTCGAAATAAAACGTCGTGTCAAAAAAGGTGAGTCGCGAGTGAATGCGGCAACCGAAGGACTTGCCGTGGGAAACCTTCGTCTCGTCATGTCAATCGCGCAGAAGTTCAAGAACCGCGGCGTCGAGGAAGAGGACCTAATCCAAGAAGGAAATGTGGGTCTGATTCGAGCGATCGAAAAGTTCGACTATACCCGCGGTTTCAAGTTCTCGACGTACGCCACCTGGTGGATTCGACAAGCGGTCACGCGCGCACTTGGTGAATACGGACGCACGGTGCGATTACCAGCCAACGTTAACCAGGACATGAAGAAGGTCTACCGTGCACAGCGACAGCTGACGCAGGAGCTTCTACGTGAACCAACGCCGGACGAGATCGGTGCACGCATCGAAAAAACCGCGAAGCAAGTGCGAGATGTGTTCAACTACACCCGCGAACTTCGAGGTCTCGATACGCCAATCGGCGACGATGACGACGGGACCACGTTCGGCAACATGATCGCAGACGAGAACGTACGTTCGCCAGAAGACGAAGCAGTTGATGCGAGTCGGCCTTCCGTCATCGCGAGAGCGCTCGCTGTGCTCGATGCACGTGAGCAAATGGTGATGGCGATGAATTTCGGCATAAATCGAGCGGACTCCATGACGTTTACGCAGATTGCTGAAGAGCTGCATGTCTCGCGCGAGCGTGTGCGACAAATCCATATGTCGGCACTGAAAAAGCTGCGATTGAGCCCGATGTCGAAATCGTTAGAGCCTTATTTGCGCTAATCCTTTGACGCGATACCGAACCCGCGCTTGCGCGGGTTCGGATCTTCGAAACAATCCCAACTAGAGTTACGAATTCGCCGACGTCACTCAGTGATATGAACCAACGTTTGCCACGTTGGTGAGCTAACCATTTCGTGTCGGAACGACTGAGACAGCTACCGCATCTCTGATCAAATCGATCTGAAACTTGAGCTGAGTTTCAGATCGTCTCAAAGACGTCTCCCGAAATAACCGCTGAGAACCTTTGCAGTTGCGATCCAATTGAGAGACATCGACCAAAAAGTAGGGTAGGCATACGTCCGTTCAACCCACGTTGAATGGTTACACCGGCGCAAATGCTCACAGCGATTTTTATCGACGTACACGATGTGTCAAGAGCATTCCGACAGAGTGACTCCTCAACAAATGCGATTTATTCGAATTGACTACAGTTCGGTGTATTAGCACTCGCTAAACTTCATTCAGCTAGTGATTTCTCAAATCGGGACTGTTTGGATTGTGCGTCGCTTGATTTGTGAATACACTTTTCCCATTCGCTCATGCCAAACCTGTAGCGATCTACTTGTTAAAGATTAGGAAGATGGTGAAGATACCATCCCGTTGCGCGTCGAATGCCAAGTTCAGAAACTGACTCCCAACTGACCAGTTCATTTGATAGCAAGGACAACCCACCTACCGAATTAATTACGTTTCTTGAGCGAGCTCGCGACCAGGGTTACGTAACGTATGAGGAAATTACCGACTTTATTGATGTCGGCGAGGATGACAGCGATATCGGTCTCATTTTTGAAGAGTTCGTCGCTGACATCAAAGACGCTGGCATACGTGTATTTGAAACCCCGCCTACTGAAGAAGATCTGCTCCAAGGCAATGATCCCTCTTCAAGTGACGACGACGAGCTGGAAGAAGAACAGCTCAGCGCAGCCCTCATTGCAATCGAAAAAAACGTCACGGGTCGTACCACCGATCCACTTCGCATGTACATGCGCGAAATGGGTGCAGTTGGATTGCTCACCCGCGACGAAGAAATTGAGATTGCGCGTCGACTTGAATCGGGCATTAGCGATGAACTAGAGGCGCTAGCCTTCTTTCCCGGAGTCGTCGAATACATCTTGAATGTCTACGATGATGTCACAAAGCGCAACAAACTAGGCGAGTTGCTTGTCGGCTATCTCGATCCTATGGAGCATGTACCCCAGGCGAAGCAGATTGACGCGAACACGCCTAAGGATCCTAGCCAGACAAACAAGCGCAAAGGGCCGGATGTTGTCGAAGCAAAGAAGCGCTTCACCAAACTACGCCGCGCCTATCGAAAGGCGCAACGAGTTATCGCGACACAAAACTCGTGGCAAAGCGAAGAATCGAAGAAAGCGCTAGGCACCCTTGCTCGGATCTTTAAGTTCTTCAAGTTCACTCAGCCCCATCACGATCACATCTGCGAAATGGCGGAGTTGTCATGGCAACGCGTCCGGCAACAGGAACGTGAGTTGCGAAAGCTCGTCAGAAGGTGTCGAATGCCGCTCGAGGTCTTCCAGAAGGAATTTGAAGGGAAGGAATCATCATCCGCGTGGATCAAGCGTCATATCAAAGCTAATCACCCATACAGTAAACGACTTGCGAAATACGAAATCGAGTTGTCACGCGCACATCGCTGTATCCGTGAAGAGGAAACTGATCAACGCTACTCCGTTAATGCAATGAAGCGAAAGACGACGATCCCCCAAGATCGTCGCTTAAGCACGGCGCACAACCACACGACGTATTCCTCGATCTGCGAGATTCATCAGCGCGTTCGAACGGGCCGCAAAACACGCAGCCTAGCGAAAAACAACATGGTCGAAGCGAATCTCCGACTTGTGATGTCGATCGCTAAAAAATACACCAATCGAGGCTTGCACTTCCTTGATTTAATCGAAGAAGGCAATCTCGGTCTCATGAAAGCGGTCGATAAGTTCGAGTATCGTCGCGGATTTAAGTTCTCAACCTATGCGACGTGGTGGATCAGACAAGCGATCACGCGATCCATTGCCGACCATGCTCGCACCATTCGTGTTCCGGTGCACATGATTGAGACAATCAATAAGCTCAACCGCGTCACGCGGCAGATGACGCAAGAGTTGGGTCGGGAACCAAATTCGGAAGAGCTTGCAGAACGCATGGAGATCAATGACGATCGCGTGCGACGTGTGCAAGAAATCGGACGCGAGCCCGTTTCCATGGAACGACCACTAGGTGAAGATGGCGACGCAACGGTTGGAGATTTCATCGAAGATAACAACACCAGAACCCCTATCGACGTCACCGCCTATGAGAATCTTCGCAATGTGATCGAAGTAATCCTCAACGAGCTGGACCCGCGAGAACGCCAAGTACTCTGTATGCGATTCGGTATTGGGATGAACCAGGACCATACGCTAGAGGAAGTCGGTAAACAATTCGACGTCACGCGTGAACGCATTCGTCAAATCGAAGCCACTGCGATGCGTCGAATCCAAAACTCATTAGCAGCGAAAGTACTGGCAGAAGATTTCATTCATCTAACCTAAGCCGTCTTCCTGCTTAAAATTACTCGCCCTAAAAATCTGAGCCAGTTCATGCCCTCAATTAAGGTTCGAGACAGCGAATCATTCGATTTGGCCTTACGAAGGTTTAAGCGAGCTTGCGAGAAAGCAGGGATATTGTCAGAGGCACGCCGACGCGAGTACTACGAGAAACCAACCACCGTGCGTAAACGTAAGGAAGCCGCGGCTAAGAAACGACTGCAGAAGAAAATCAGTCGCGAAGCCCGTAGATTTGAGCGGCTTCACTAATTACTTAACACTCAGGCTCTGACGAGAGCAGCACACGTGACTTGTGCATCGTGTGGCACGATTCTCAATTAATAAATAAATCGTTCATCTCACCTTATCCGGCTCGCCGTAAAACCTCGTCCTTCAGGGCGGGGATATAAGGCGTAAATATGTTAGTGTGGTTTAGGGGTGGCGTGTTGATCCTCAGCATGTTTTCGGGTGACATCGAGAGGTGCACCGCCACATGAGGCTGCAAAATAGGATGGCGGGTTCGAAGAGCACATCTCGGCGGTATTTGGTGATAAATTCCAAGTGAATATGCAGGGCGAAACGCAATGTCTGCCGGTGCGATATTCGTTTGCTGCAGCCATATAGATGAATATTAAGATTCGGCTATGTTCAAAGCGACCAAAGTCCGCCTGTACCCCACGTCGGATCAACGCCGCGCGCTGGCGTTTCAATTCGGCGCGATGCGGTGGGCCTATAACTTCGCCTTGCATTGGCGCAGCGAAGCCTGGTCGGCAAGGGGCGAACGCATCCGCAAGCGGATGACCCTGGATCGCCTAGTGGAATTGAAGGTAGCGGAGGAAACCACGTGGCTCAAGGAGGCGGACAGCCAGGCGTTGCAGCAAGCGGTGATTCATCTGGATGTTGCGTTCAAGCGGTTTTTCACCGCGCTTTAAAAGCAAGCACGGCAAGCAATCCATGTCCTACCCGCAACGGGTCAAGGTCGTGGAGGGACGCGCCCTGTACTTGCCTAAAGTGGGTGTTGTCAAGGCTGTGCTGCACCGTGCCCTGGTTGGCAAGATAAAAACCGTGACGGTCTCGCGCACGAAAACGGGCAAGTATTACGCCTCAATCCTGTGCGATGACGGACAGCCCACGCCTGAACCCATCAAAGAGATTACGGAGGAGAACGTTACGGGTTTGGATATGGGGTTGTCCCATCTGGTGATTGCTAGCACCGGCGAGAAGCAAAACAACCCACACATTTTGAAACGCACCGCGACGAACTTGCGGCGCAAGCAAAAAGTCCTGTCCCGGAAAAAGAAGGGGTCAGCCAACCGCAACAAGGCGCGTGTGCTCGTTGCCAAGGCGCATGAACGAGTCGCCAACGCACGCAACGACTTCCAGCACAAATTGTCGAGACGACTGGTTGACGAAAACCAAGCAATCTGCGTGGAGACACTGAAAGTCAAAAACATGCTCAAAAACCGCAGGTTGGCCAAATCGATCGCGGATGCGGCATGGGGTGAACTGGTGCGGAAGCTGGACTACAAGGCGATTTGGGCCGGCAAGCATCTGGTGCGGATTGACTCCTGGTATCCATCCAGCAAGACCTGTTGCCACTGCGCCTCGAAAATGGCGAGCCTGCCCCTGTCAGCACGTCAATGGACGTGCCCAGCATGTGGCGCGGCGCATGACCGGGACATTAACGCTGCGCTGAACATCAAACAGCAAGGCATCCTGCAATTACAGGCGGAAGGGCTATCAAGACGGGCAACTGTTCGCTGCTGCCTGTGAAGCAAGAAGCCCCGTCACTTAAGACGGGGAGTAGTCACATTTAGCGGGTGATGGCGGACCCAGCTACAAACCGACCCGGTTACTTTGGACGCGAGTTCCTCGACCAACTAACGCAACGTATCGATGGTCCAGCATTTCTAAGCCGGTTTCTTAAGGTTGAGAAAAGCGGCGACCGCTATCGCGCCGTGTGTCCTTTCCACAAGGACTCCAAACCTTCGTTCTATATCCGCAACGACGGCAGTTTCTATTGCTTCGGATGTCAGAAGAATGGTTCCGTATTCAACTTCTTGATGGAACACAACGGCGATAGCTTTCCAGACGCCGTAAAGGAAGTCGCGCAATTTCTAGGCGTTCCTCTCCCAGAACGTCGAGGTGGTACTGAGCTAACCGAAGAACAGCGTGCGCTGCTTGATGTCCTCGATCAAAGCGCTAGGTTCTTCAGACAGCAGCTTGAACAAGCGGGTCGCGATTCAACGGTCAAACGCTACCTTCAGAAACGCGGGATTGACCGGACTGCCGTCGAGCGGTTTCAAATCGGCTTCGCGCCTAACTCATGGACCGGTTTAAAAGACCATTTCAACGACACGAGTGAACAGCTGCTTATTGACGCAGATGTGCTGGTCAACAATGCTGAGAGGAATTCGATCTATGACCGTTATCGAAACCGGCTGATTTTCCCTATACGAAATCGTCAAGGCAATGTGGTCGGATTCGGTGGTCGAGTACTCGACGAAGATGTAGAGCCTAAGTATTTGAACACCAAACAAACCAAGGTGTTCTCTAAGAGCCGTGAACTGTACGGATTGTTTGAGGCGTTGCAGTCCGCGCGGCGTCCTGAGCGACTAATCCTCGTCGAGGGATACATGGACGTGGTCGCACTTGCACAGAACGGAATTCCAAACGCCGTTGCCGCACTTGGCACCGCATCGAACGATGCGCACTTCCAAACGATGTTCTGGTTTACGAACGAAGTCGTTTGCTGCTTCGACGGTGACGATGCAGGACGAACGGCGGCTAAACGAGCACTCGAATCCGCTTTAGCAGCTTTGACTGATGAGAAATCGGTGAAGTTTGTGTTCCTTCCCGACGGGGAAGACCCAGATAGCTTTGTAAGAGCGAACGGTACGAAAACGTTCCAAGATCTAGTTGACAACGCACAACACGTCGCTGACTATTTCGTCGATACGCTTCTCGAGACTAACGATCGGAGCTTTTCAAGTATCGAACAGAAGGCGAAGTTCGTGGATAGAGCCAAAGCTCTAATTCGTAGCGTTAAACATGATTCGTTTCGCGCCATACTCGCTCAGGAAGTAGCTAGTTGCTTCCCGGACGACGTGAACATGGAACAGCTGCTCGCTCCAACATCTTTGGATCAAGAACCCGTCGTTCCTCCATTTGACGACGGTCACATGGACGAATGGCACGAACCTCAGCCGGATGTCAGTCGATCCAAGCGTTTTTACGATGAGATCAATACCCGACGGCGCGTAAGTCAATTACTCTGCGCGCCTCGGATTTGGGGAAGCCTGTCAAATCATCGAGACCTCTTAATGCGACTCACCAACGTTGCGAAGGATGATCCGATGACACGACTTTGGTCAGAGATCGACCGTCACGGTTTTACCGACGTTGGTGGGCTAATCAACTCATTCCAAGATGACGAGTGGTTTGCGAGATATTTGTCCGAAACGTATGACCAATCGAACGCGCACGCAATGATAGATGCCGACGCGACGCTTGAGCAGTTTGTCGATGGCGTTGAGTCGTTCATTACCGTAAAAGAGAAGGAAGTTGAGCGCAGGACCCAACTGAAACGATTGAGTCGAGCAAGAGACGACGAAGAGGAAACTTAACCGAGGTACAGTTAGTCTGGAAATACCCGGTCGTCCATTACGCTAATTCGACCTCGTGAGAGCTCGTATTTAGATTACATTGGTTGGATAATTCGGGAAATTGAGATGAAATTGCGTGTCAAACGTTGAGCGCGTTGAATTCGTAGGCGGATTACTTACTACGTGAAAACCTTCGAACAAGCAGTAGACCATCTAAGCCAATACGTGGCAGAGGATGGGCGTGTCTCGATGAATGACATTTGCGCGTTCGCTCGTCTACATACAGATTTACATGATGAGCAGTATTCAGAGCTCGCTCATCGATTGATTGAGATCGGTATCGATGTCGTGGGCTTTGAGCGCGACGAAGAAGCAACAATCGTTGAAGAGATCGAAGAGCGCGAGCGGGGATCAGTTCGAGAAAACACTCAGATCTATATGCGGGACGTAGGCGGGTTCAACCTACTCTCCCGAGACGAAGAACTAGCCTACGCTCGAGCGATGAATGCGGCCATGAGCGAAGCGCTTGCGGCAATTGCGCCTGTCAAGTGCGTGAACGAACGATCTCGCGAATTAATGTCAACACATTTAGGGAACGGCCAGTTAAACCGACTCTTCGCAGGATTCCTGGATCATGTAGAGGAACTACCGGACGTTGAACGTCCTAACGGGAACTCCGGCAATAATGAACGCGAAGATCCGATAAACCAAGAAGCTTTGCGGCAACGAATCAAGCTCTTCGAATCTATTTCAGCTGCTTACTTTGCCACTCCAGAAAACAAACGGAAACGCGAACTACGAATCGGGCTCGAAGATTCATTTCGTCTGTTCAAATTCGCAACCAACCATTACACGGCTCTTCTCGACACTTTTAAGGATCTCGTCGCTAAGACCGAGAACGCCCTTGCACGTGTCAAGTCAATTTGTCTTACGGCTGGTATATCAGACACCGCGTACCTCGAATACATCCAGCCTCGCTTGACGATGCTCCCGCTCAGCGACGTAATCGACGATCTACCAATTGATGAGCGCAAGAATCTAATCGCGCACATGCACATCATCGAACGATCACACCGGACACTACACGCTGTTGAGAAACAAAGTGGTTTGGCGTATGTTGAGATCCTTGAGCGCGATCGGCTTCTAAATGACGCTATTTGCAAATTCCGAATAGCGAAGAATGGGCTTGTCTCGGGCAATCTAAGGCTAGTGATGCGCGTTGCACAAACCTATAGCAGTCACGGCGCGTTCTTACTCGATCTCATTCAGGAAGGAAATCTCGGTCTAATCCGCGCGGCGGAGAAGTACGACTACACTCGCGGGTTCAAGTTCTCAACGTACGCAACTTGGTGGATTCGACAGGCGATTACCCAGGCTCTGAACGAGTTTGGACGTACCGTGAAGTTGCCGACGAGTCTGACGCAATCCATCCGCACCGTCGGACGCGCCCGCATGCGATTAACGCAAACGCTCGGACGCGATCCAAAGCTGGGTGAACTCGCAGACGAAACAGGACTGAGCGTGCAGCAGGTTCGCGATGTTGTCCTTTACGAGCACAACGCGGTCTCGATCGACGAGCCAAATAGTGATGAAGACGAGACGACCCTTGTAGATACGCTCGTCAGTGAGAGCGTGCCATCGCCAGAACAATTGGCTCTGGAACAGGGACTACGTGACGCCGTAGAACTGACACTAGCGGATCTCACGACTCGAGAGACGCAGATTTTGTCGTTGCGGTATGGGATCGGGCGAACGTCAGATATGTCCACTGCAGAGATTGCCCGCGAACTTGGCATCTCTAGTAATCGTGTACGACAGATTACGGTGAAGGCGCTTCGTCGACTACGACAACCACGATATACACCATTGCTGGAACCGTACTTATGAAACCGTTCTCAGGCGTGGTTGCTAGCATGACTTTTTATACAAAAAAAGGAATATCGCTAATGAAATAATCAGAATCACCTTAACTTTAGAATGTAATCGCAAAAACACCGTTTGATCTGGTACAAACTTTCATACATACAGTTTGTGCTAGTCGAAGCTAGCAAAGTCCTACGATTATTGAAATGCGCTTCAAACGTCAAGGTCCGTGCTCTCAACATGGCTGGGCCACGCGATTAGTGATACCTACAGCTAGATTGCACTTTTGGTCGAGCCCCTCACTTTAAAGTTCACACCATACATATGCATGAACCTAAATGGAGTTCGGATCGTCAATCTGTCGCGTAAGACGGGAACTGAACAATCAACCCGGCTATTTTGTTTCAAAATGGTGCAGACAAATACGCGCCATCATCTTCCCGTTTTCATTCTTAAAATTTCGCCTCTTCTCCAAATTCCTAGAGACGCATGGCAAAGCAGGCCCGGGCTACCTCAATCCAAGATTCCCAGCAAACGGCGATAGCAACACGCGAAAGCACCGATTCCGTTACCGACTCAATTGAGTTCTTGGCGAAAGCTCGAGAACAAGGCTATGTGACCTACGAGGAGATTACCGACTTTATCGATGTAGGCGATGACGATAGCGACATAAGTGTTGTATTCGAAGAATTTGTCGCTGATATCAAAGACGCGGGCATTAAGGTCTTTGAATCTCCACCAACAGAAGAAGATCTCCTTCAAGGTAACGAAGCGTCAGCAAGCGACGACGAGCTGTTAGAGGAAGAGCAGCTTAACGCAGCGCTAACGGCGATAGAGAAGAATCAGACCGGGCGCACCACCGATCCCCTTCGCATGTATATGCGAGAAATGGGTAAGGTCGGGCTTTTAACACGCGAGAAAGAAATTGAAATCGCGAAGCGTCTGGAAGCGGGTATTAGCGAAGAGCTCGAAGCAGTTGCAGCGTTTCCTGGAGTAGTCGACTACGTCCTCGAAGTGTATGAGGACGTGACCAACCGAAAGAAATTAGGCGAATTGTTAGTCGGCTATCTCAATCCAATGGAGGTGGTAAAACCCGCACAGCAAATCGACGCCAATACGCCGAAAGACGAAACAAAAGACAACAAACGCAAAGGACCGGATACAGATTTAGCCAAGAAACGATTCGACGCGTTAAAGCGTGCGCATGCCAAATGCCACAAGATTCTCGCGAAACAACGCAATTGGCGTACGAAAGAAGCCGTGAAAGCGCTCGATGAAATGGCGCAGGTTTTTAAATACTTCAAGTTCACCCTAGTCCACCATGATCACGTCTGTCAAATTGCTGAGATATCTTGGCGACATATTCGGGAGCAAGAGCGTGCGCTCGAGAAAATCGTGCGGCGCTGTCGCATGCCAATTGACGTCTTCAAGGAAGAGTTCCGCGGCAAAGAATCATCTGCCGGTTGGTACCAGCGTCATTCGACCGGACAACCATATAGTCGCAAACTTGCCGAATACGAAATTGAGATACTTAGAGCACATAGATACATACGAGAAGAAGAACTAGATCAACGTCACTCTCGAGCGATCCTAAAACGAAAAACTGGTATTACGCTACCTGAACCAGCACATACGCGTAACCCTGGTCTTAAGTACACGACCATTCGCGGAATTCACGAGAACGTCAGGCATGGTGCTAAAGAAAAGAGTCTCGCCAAGAACGACATGGTCGAAGCAAACTTACGTTTGGTCATGTCTATCGCCAAGAAGTACACGAATCGGGGTCTTCATTTCCTAGACCTCATCGAAGAAGGCAACCTCGGTTTGATGAAGGCGGTCGACAAATTCGAGTATCGTCGTGGATACAAATTTTCGACCTATGCAACCTGGTGGATTCGGCAGGCGATAACCCGTGCCATCGCTGACCATGCACGAACGATTCGCGTTCCTGTGCACATGATCGAAACGATCAACAAACTCAATCGCATTACACGACAAATGACGCAGGAACTAGGTCGTGAACCTACACCGGAAGAGCTATCCGAACGGATGGAAATCAACGAGGAGAAGGTTCGGCGAGTACAGGAAATCGGCCGTGAACCTCTGTCCATGGAGAAACCCGTAGGTGAAGACGGTGACGCAACCGTTGGCGACTTCATCGAGGATTCAAGCACACAATCACCTGTCGACAATACTGCCCACCAAAACCTATCCGATGCCATCAAAGAGACTCTCGACGACATGGATCCTCGCGAAAGTCAAGTACTGCGAATGCGATTTGGTATTGGCATGAACCAGGACCATACGCTAGAGGAAGTCGGCAAGCAATTTGACGTGACACGGGAACGTATTCGTCAAATCGAGGCGAATGCCATGCGACGCATCAGTAATTCGGATCGAATTCGGTCTCTGTTGAAGGACTTTGGCTTCGACCTACTCGCAAGCTAGGGTTATCGAAGAGATCCAACCCTCAGTGTGATGATTTAGCACGAAATTCCATCCTGCTCTTCACCGCGCGTGAGCGCGAGAGGGGATCTCAAATAATCAGACAAGCCGTTGGTCAAGGCCTGGGGTCATGAACGTAGCTTCGTGGCATAACGTCATCCTAAAGCTGTGGCGAGGCCAGTATGGTCTCGCAAGAACTTGGTGGTTGTTCGGTGTACTGGGAACAGCACTCCTAAATCTCGTCTCAGGTCCATTAAATGCCCTACTCGCGGCGTCGACTACTGAAGGAATAAGCGGGGCTGTATTGATAGTATCGGCCATGATCGTCGCTGTCATTGGAGTCTGCTACGGGATCGTGGTTACGGTCGGCACCATCAGGGCGGCCAACGCATATCGCGGCAAGAGAATCTGGTCCTGGCTCGCCATCATCGTCACCGCGGTCGCATGGATATCGGCTGTGACGTACGTAGCGTTGTAGCTCGCAACGATCGAGCCAGCGTACCGCTCGCATGGGCACTACGGTAGAGTCGCGCAGAGAAAGCGGTCTTCTAATACGTCCACATGTGCGAACAGCGCTCACGGCTCTCTAAGAATCTTGCGATCATCAACTGCGCAAAGGATTCAGTGAGCGACCCTGAATGCACGAGTCCCGTGCTGATGCGTTGACATAGACTGCGACAGATGACTCACGAGGGAAGTAAAACGGCGATGTTCAGCATCGCCGTTTTACGTGGTGGGCCCACCAGGACTCGAACCTGGGACCAATGGATTCACGATCCGCTATGCGGACATCCGAGTGTTTCCACTCGGCGTGGACTATCTCACCGCCCTAAACCAGGGCGCAGGACGCTCTAAAGCCTGTAATTAAGAACGCTCGACCGCAACATACGGTCAGTTCTCAGGTAGTCTCTGCACCTTCCGAAAGTGCACTTTCGGCTTGGCTCAGGATTGCCGTAGTCAACTATCGTCGACCTTAGGTTTCCCTGAATTCATCCCGTCCATCTGACGACTCACATCGCCAGCGCACCATTTTGATGAGTCCACTGCTCTAACCAACTGAGCTATAGGCCCGTGGTCGGAAGTTTAAGAGATATTGACGAAGCGTCCTGCTTTCTCGATCTACTTGCTGACGGTTGAGCCGCTGAGGTTCGTTGCTAGATAAGCTGCGAGCTCCGGAGTCGCGACCCGGATCTGAGACATCGAATCGCGATCACGAACGGTGACCGTGTCAGTCTCAAGCGATTCAAAATCTACGGTCAGACAGAAGGGCGTGCCGACTTCATCGTGCTTGCGGTAGCTCTTGCCGATATTCCCGCTGTTTTCAAAGAAGATTCGACCGAGGCCGAGACTCTGCAGCTCGCTCCGAATAGTTTGAGCTTTAGCTACGAGGTCTTGATGGTTTCGCTTGAGTGGTATCACCGCCGCTTTAATCGGCGCGAGATGAGCAGGTAGTCGAAGTAACGTTCGCT
>JAGWBO010000028.1:0-17667 GCA_021295855.1 Pseudomonadales bacterium
GTCAGCAACGCGTGATGAAATCGTTGAAGCCCACCGTCGTCTGATGCAGAAGAACCATCCGGACCGCGGCGGTTCGGAATACATCGCTTCAGAGATCAATCAAGCTAAACAGGTGTTATTAGGTCTACTTTAGATTAGCGCAATGTCATCAGTTCTGCTGCGAGCTCGAGTGTGATCGGTGACTCGACGACCTATCGAATATTGAAGATTCCTAGCTGGTGATTAAAGTCGGGACCGATCGCCGACCCGCTTTTCTAGACTATAAGTGCCAATAGCTTATGACTAATTGATAGTAGGGTGAAACAAGTGCAAGCACCATGATCAGCGCCGAAATCCACGCCCACGCGAGTACGATCTTCATCACCCAGTTGGTGTCCATGAAATGACGAAACAACGCTTTGATCATTAATCCAGAGTAACCGAGAGAAACGAAGTGGAATTTTAGTCCCGCTGATAGTCCACCTCGTCTTAAGATTGGCGCTCGATACACAGATGACTAACTAGTTGATTGCGAAAACCTACTGTTACCTTACCCACCGACTATCTCTCAGCAACTAATAACCTAACACTCGTCGCCGCCAGCGCACGCTTAGCCCGTGAACTTAGGTATGCCTTCGATTACGAGAAAATTCAGGCAAACGAGAAGGTCTGGACTCGCCCGCAGATCCAGTCCTATACGCAGTGGTTACTCAATAGCTATCGGCACCTTGGATCCCGCCACCCCTCACTCGCGTTGCGAAGCGTCGTTTCGAACGACACATTCCTACTTATCGCCCAGCAACAAGCACCGAATGAAGAAGTGGAGATGCATGCGTCTGCCATTGTCGACGCGTGGTATTTAGCTTGGGAAGCAAATCTCTGGATAGATTTCAAGGACATCCGTACGACCGAAAACGGCCAACTCTGTGATGACTGGTTTCAACGCATCCGCAGGTGTCTGGATCGCGAAAAACTGATTACCGTAGCGGAAATTCCCGAATTGTTGCAGCGACCCATTGCGGCATACGGGTTTAAAGACCCGAGCGTCGCTTCACGCAATCTATTCGAAGCAATGGCACGATGCGATCTATACCGTGACGTGACTGAGTCTCCAATTCGGATCGAGTCTACCACGCAACGCTTACATGGGTTTGAAAAAGCGACGGAAGAATTCAATACGCTCGCATTGTGGTCGCGAGAAAAACTTTCCGCGTACGGTACAAGCGCCACAATAGGCGTGGTGATCAATGGTCTGAGTCAGTCCTATCCAATCATACGGCGCTCGTTTGAAAGCATATTTCCAGAAGTCAAGGACATTACAAGACTCGTAGCCATCGATAGCGGACAACCACTAATCCAGCATCGAGTCTATCTTGATTTCATTAATCTGTTGAGATGGACATGTGGTTCTCTCGACTGCGACGTTCTTCTGCAACTCGCTAAATCGCCGTACTTGCCGCGACTGAAACTTCATCGCAAACCTCAGAAATGGTTCAGAGAGCGCATGACGATTCGGGAATACCGCAATAGACTGCCTCGAGCTGAACGTAGTGTGTTAGACCGCGTCGTGCGGGTTGCACCCACTAGACCTGATCAGCCAATCGCATTTGCCGACACAGCTGAGGCAATTCTCGAGCTTCTCCGTCTTTGCGGATATACAGCGGAATCAAAAGATGAATTCGCGTACCTTGACGGGAACGCGATCAAGGTCCTGAACGACTTAGTTTTGCGACTCGCACGGGCCGCAGCAATTCGGCCACGCATTTCGTGGCGCCGCTTCATTGATCTTGTTGAGATCTTCGCCGCCGATCAGACCATTAGTGTCGCAAGATCTGAGGCACCAATACAAGTAATGGGTCGCGATGCCTCATCCAACTTACGATTTGACGCGCTCTGGGTCACAGGGGTATCCGATGTCGATTGGCCGGCAGTACCAAGACCTAATCCGTTTCTGCCTCGCATCATGCAGAAACGTGCGAACCTGCCTGGTATCTCCCACGAGCAAATGCTCGAAGACGCACGTGTATTGACCAATCATTGGCGAACTTCGTCCGCTGAGGTGGTGTTCAGCTACGTAAGTCAGATCGACAAGGTCGCAGCACAACCGAGCAACCTCTTCGCGGATCTGAGCAGCGAAAATGACGCGGAAGACGGAGCTTCTATACGTTCATTGGTAGACGGCTTCGAGTTAATCGAATACGGCCACCCGTGGTCGACTTTTTCAGTCTCGGGTGTGATTCACGAATACCAACAACCCTACGGCTCAAAGGTTGCGCCGGAAAATGTCTAAGCTAGGACGAAGTTGCTCCGCGATCAAGCACATTGCCCATTCAAAGGTTGGGCTGTCCATCGCGCTGGGCTCAGTGAAACGGAAACGCCTCTTTCACGTTTCCCTACGGCGGCGCAACGCGGCTCGCTCTTTCACTATGTCGTAGCTGAGATACTCGCTGGTGCCAGAACTCAAGCGCAACTCGAGAGACTGAACGAGGACACCCTTCTCGCTGCGGACGAGTCGAAGACGCTACCTGCTCGATTTCTAAGGCATGAACGGGTGCGTCTTATGCGTTGGATTAACGAATGGTTGACGTTTCAAGTTCAGCGTCGCGAGCCGTTCGAAGTGCTAGAAGAAGAGAAAGAAGTCGAGCTCGAAATAAAGAGGTTGAAGTTCCGAGGCTACATAGATCGAATCGACCGCACAGACTCCATGGAGCGAATCATCATCGACCACAAAACCGGTCCCAACTATCTAACCAAGAACTGGGATCCCGAACTGATGAGTGATCCTCAGATGCCTATGTATGCCACCGCCGTAGAAGCATGCGACGGTCTCGCCTATTTGTCGATTTATCGTACTTCCGATGGTCTTAAGTGTCGTTGGCAAGGGATCGGGACCTCAACCCAACCCGAGGTCTCAGATGGTTTGGACGGCAGCATCGGAAACTTCGCGTCGTTGACGGAGCTGAAAGACGCATGGCGAAAACGGTTAACCGAAATCGTCACAGACCACCTCGACGGCAAGGCGGACGTGGAACCCGTACAAGACGACGTGTGTCGATTCTGCCACCTATCTAACCTCTGCCGTGTGTATGAAGATCCTACGCTGAACTATGTGGGAGGCGATGAGGAGTAGATATGGGCGATGTAAACGCTTCCCTAAAGCAAGCACTGTCGCCGCCACCCGATCAGGAGCAGCGCGACACAGCGATAGACCCTACGAGGTCATTCATCGTTCAAGCACCGGCTGGTTCAGGTAAAACGACGCTTCTCGTCACGCGATATCTAGCGTTGTTGGCGACGGTCAACGAACCCGAAGAGATCCTCGCGATCACGTTTACACGTAAAGCTGCACAAGAAATGCGCGCACGCGTGATCGAAGAGCTGAAGTCTGTTTCAAAGGAACACGCGCGCGCCGCGATGCAACGGAGTGCAGAACGGAATTGGCAACTCTTGGCAACGCCTCAGCGTATGCATATCCAAACCATTGATAGCTTCCAGCAGGGTTTGGTTCAGCAGTTGCCCTATCAAAGCCGTCTCAGCCTAGACTACGAAACCATAGAAAACGCCGAATCGGTATATCGAGAAGCGGTTGGAAATGCGTTAGAACGAATCGCTGCACGAACAGCGAGCTTTGGCGACGAAATCGCCGCGATGGTTGCCGCGTTCGACAACAACCCGGATAACGTCCGGGATCTGCTTGTCGATATGTTGACCAAAAGGGATCAATGGCTTGAGCACATCCCGGCACTTGCTGGAGGTGCGCTCAGTCAGGTAGATGCTGATCTCTTGGCTGATCAACTTCAGCAAGCACGATCTTCGTTTTGCAAGCGGCGCCAACAGGAGTTCGTCGACGCGGTCTCGGTGACGAGCGGACTGTGGGAAGAGTGCGTTGAACTGGTTGCCGCCTCAAAACCGCAGAAAAATAAGCCTGAACCGTTTTACGGCATGGACGATCCATCAGATTGGGATCATCTCGTGTATCTATTCCTGACGGGCCAAGACTCATGGCGCAAACGAATCTCCAAACGCGAAGGGATTCCTAGCACCGATGCTGTACTGAAAGATTCGTGGACATCAGTCAAGGAGGAGATGGAAAACACCATCAAGCCTGAACAGCTCAGCAAACTTCGTGGTCTCCCATCTGCTGAACTCACTGAGACACAGAAGCAAGATCTGACCAACTATGCACTGACGTTACTCGCGTGTGTACAAGAGCTGAACCAACTGTTCGATAGTCAGAAGGTCGTAGACTTCACCGAACGGGCGATTGCCGCACGTCGTGCCCTTCGCGTCGATGACGCGCCAACCGAATTAGCGCTCGCGCTTGACTATCGAATACGTCACATCCTGGTCGACGAGTATCAGGATACCTCGATCGCACAGAACGACTTTCTCAATCTGCTGATGGAAGGATGGGAACCCGATGACGGCAATACGTTTTTCGCCGTTGGCGATCCGATGCAATCGATTTACAAATTTCGCGACGCTGACCTTACGAACTTCCTAACGGCTGAAACCGGCGGAATCAAGCACCGACAAGTCGAAAAACTACAGCTGACCGCGAACTTTAGGTCATCAACGCACCTCGTGGATTGGTGCAATTCCGTGTTTGCACCCATACTCGGAGACGTAAATGATGCCGAGCTCGGGCAGGTCGCGTTCTCAGAGTCCATCGAGATGGATAAGGTCGCCTTAGGCTCTGGACATGGATTAACAATCATCGAATCAGAGGACCGGAAGCACGAAGCGGAATTAGTTGCGATGAAACTACGGGAGCTCCATGAGCAATTTCCCAGCGATGACATTGCTGTTTTATTCCGAACCCGAAATGAGATTGGCGCATATTTCGAAGCTTTCCGCGACCACGGCGTACGTTGGCGCGGCGTCGACATGGAATCACTATCCAACTTCGGTGCGGTGCGAGATCTCTATAGCTTGACGTGCGCGTTAATCGACCTCGAAGACGAGTTAGCCTGGAGCGCGTTACTCCTATGCCCTCTTGCAGGGATTGAACTGCGCGATCTCGAAGTCTTACGCGAACATGATCGAGCCGTCGATATGGTGCTCGCGCAGCCAACTGAGAAATTAAGTGACATCGCGTCCAAGATCGTCTATCGTATCCGTGAGCCGATCCTCGACGCGTTGCACAATCAGCATCGAAGCCTTAGATCCCGTGTAGAACGCATTTGGTATCAACTTGGTGGCGCTAATGCGTATGCAATCCACAGCGACCCTAACAGCGAACCCGTGATCAAGGACAATGCGCAACACTATCTGGACATTCTCGAAGGGTTTGAGAATGACTACATCGACAAGGATTCGCTCTGGGAACGCGTGGAGTCTGCGCTAGCCACAGAAAACAACCCAAGTGCCTACGTCGAGGTCATGACCATCCATAATGCAAAAGGACTTGAATTCGATCATGTGGTATTGCCAGCGCTTAATCAAGTAACCAGGCACGAACAGCGTCTGCCGCTCTACGTCAAGCAAACGGAATTCGGTACGGTGATGGCCGCGCAGAACCAGCTCGAGCCAGACCCTATGCACAGCATCATGTTCAAGGACGAAGCACAGCGGAACAAGAACGAGACCTCGCGCTTGTTCTATGTTGGTGCAACGCGCGCGAAAACATCTCTGTGGTTATTCGGTACGGTCAAGGATCTTGAAAAGAAACCAAATGCGAATTCCTTCTTGCGTCTGATTCGGGAAGTGACAATACCGACCGATTGGGAGCAGGTACCGGCCCAAGATACGCCACAAGATGAACTAACCGGTGCAAGAATCTGGCGACGGATCGATCCAAACTTCCATTTCCAAGTACCAACGACATTGCCTGAATTCGAAGCAAACGTAATACTCGACGAAGCTCCGGAAAGTGCTAGCCAAGATCAGATCGAAACACTGTTGTCAAGTCCAATCGCGATTGGCCATCTGGTACACGGAGAATTGCAGCGCATGGTCGAAGTCGGCTCGTTGGACTTACCAGACAGCCAGCGTGTTGAAATGTGGCGAAATGAACTTCGAAATCAAGGATTCAGTGCACGCGACATCGCAGATATGCTCGAAACGGTCCAAAATCAGCTGGAAAGCACCGTCGCGAGCGATAAGGGTCGTTGGCTACTGAGAGCGGATCACGAACAGTCAGCCGTCGAAGTCGCATACACCACATCCAACGGTTCGCAAAATCTAATTTCGATCGTCGACCGCACGTTCGTAGACGAGGGGACGCGTTGGATAGTCGACTACAAAACATCGATGATTCCGGACGACCGTAACGTACCGTTGGACCAAAAAGCACTGAATCATCAGCCACAACTAATTCGATATGCCGAGATCTTCGAACTACAAGAATCATTACCGATTAGAGCGGCGATTTTCTTTACGGATGTAGCGGAGCTTGTCGAAGTGGATGTTTCGATACCAGCACGTAAAGCAGTAATCGATTCGGGGAGTCCGTCAGAAATGCACCGGCTTAACGATCAAACGTTTAAGCCACAGGAGTTACTCGAAGGTTAAGCCATACTAGTAGTAAGCGTTATCGGTAAACGTGTGATCAGTCGCGTCGCGAATGCCACCAAGATCAGGAACTTGCTCCATCAACGCTCGTTCCACGCCTTGCTTCAACGTGATATCGACTGCCGCACACCCCTGACAACCACCGCCAAATTGCAGTACGGCGATATTTTCCTCTACCACTTCCATTAGCGCGACCTGTCCGCCATGAGCTGCAAGTCCAGGATTAATCTCGTTATACAAGACATAGTTGATCCGATCTTCGATCGGTGAATCCGGACTTACACTCGGAATGCGCGCATTCGGTGCGTTGATGGTGAGCTGACCTCCCATCCGATCCTGTTGGAAATCAACGACCGCGTCTTTTAGGTATGCGAGACTTCGTTCCTCAAACCACGCGATGAAGCCGTTGTACGCAACGGATTGGTCGTCTTCCTGAACTTCGTTCGGCCGACAGTACGCAATACACGTTTCCGCGTGGGGTGTGCCTGGGTTCTCGACATAGATACGAATACCGCACTCGCCTTCCTGTTTGGCCAGTAGCTCACACAGATAGTTCTCGGCAGATTCCGAGATATCAACGTACGCGACGGCACGTGGGGTTTCAGCGTTCATGCTGTAAGTTTATTCAATGAAGTGTGTACTTTGAGAGCCGTTCAACTGAAACAACCGAAGAATCAAGGCCTTCGCACGTGCTGCGCCACCCATAATTCCGCCTAAACCTTAAACCCCAACATGTCAAATCCTCTCGCCGCTGCGTTGCGCGAGCGCGTTCTATTACTCGACGGCGCAACGGGCACGATGCAGCAGAGTTACAAGCTGAGCGAGTCCGATTTCCGGGGCGAGCTATTCGTGGACCACAGCCATTCGCTGCAAGGCAATGGCGATGTCCTCAGTCTCACGCAGCCAGACATCGTATTTGAGACACACGAAGCGTATCTGCGTGTCGGTGCTGAGGTCATCGAAACCAACACGTTCAACGCCAATGCGATCTCTCAGGCAGACTACGGCTTAGAAGATAAGGCATACGACCTGAATCTCCACTCAGCACGCATCGCTCGACGAGCAGCAGAAGCGTGGTCAAACGACAAGAAAAGACGCTTTGTGGCAGGAGTACTCGGTCCAACAAATCGTACCGCAAGTATCTCACCCGACGTAAACGATCCTGCGTATCGAAATGTTCAGTTCAATGACCTCGTACGCATTTACGTCGAATCTCTTGAGGGTCTGTTTGACGGAGATGTCGATCTCATCATGGTGGAGACGATATTCGACACGTTGAACGCCAAAGCAGCGATCTTCGCGTACCAGGAGGTCATCCGAAAGCGCCGCGCTGACATACCACTCATGATTTCAGGAACGATCACAGACGCGAGTGGTCGCACGCTCACCGGTCAGACGACCGAAGCGTTCTGGGCATCCATCCGGCACGCTCAACCCTTGATTATCGGTTTGAACTGTGCTCTAGGTGCTGAGGACTTACGACCACGAGTGGAGGATCTCACCCAATTGGCTGAATCCTTTGTCTCGGTCCACCCAAATGCTGGACTTCCGAATGAACTTGGTGAATACGACGAAACACCCGATCACATGGCCGAAGTTCTCGGCGACATGCTCAGCGAAGGATGGCTGAACCTCGTAGGTGGATGCTGTGGTACCACTCCTGCACACATCGAAGCCATTGCCGATCAACTTGAAGGAGCGAAAGCTCGAAAGAATCCGAGTCCACGTCGAGACTTTATCGTCAGTGGCCTCGAGCCGCTCGTTTGGAATGATGAAAGCCTTTTCATAAATGTCGGCGAGAGAACGAATGTAACAGGATCTGCTCGCTTTAAACGCTTAATCAAATCTCAGAAATTCGATGAAGCGATCGATATAGCACGAGACCAAGTCGAAAACGGCGCACAAATCATCGACGTGAATATGGACGAAGGTCTACTCGACGGTGTCGCATACATGCAACGCTTCCTCAACCTTATCGCAGGTGAACCGGATATTGCACGCGTTCCACTCATGATCGATTCCAGCGATTGGGATGTGATCGAAGCAGGATTACAGTGTGCGCAAGGCAAGTCCATTGTCAATTCCATTAGTTTGAAAGACGGCGAGGCGACGTTCCTTGAACGTGGTTCGAAATGCTTGCAGTACGGCGCCGCGGTCATCGTCATGGCGTTTGACGAAGAAGGTCAAGCCGACTCATACGAGCGACGCATCGCGATTATGGAACGGGCCTACCGTCTGCTCGTCGACAAAGTTAACTTCCCGCCCGAAGACATCATCTTCGATCCGAACATTTTTCCACTCGCGTCAGGACAGGAAGAATCCCGTAAGTACGGTACGGATTTCATTCGCGCATGTGCGTGGGTAAAAGACAACCTACCCTATGCGAAGACATCCGGCGGGATCAGCAACATTTCGTTCTCGTTTCGGGGTAATAACCAGATTCGCGAAGCGATACACGCGGTATTCCTCTATCACGCCGTCGAAGCCGGCTTGTCGATGGGTATCGTAAATGCTGGTCAACTCACAAGCTACGACGATATTCCAACGGAGCTTCGGGACGTCGTTGAAGCAACAGTTCTAAACACGGACCCGGATGCCGGTGAACGATTACTCGAACTCGCAACGACTCTACAAGACACTCGCGAGTCACTCGAAGACGTCTTAGCGTGGCGAGACACACCTGTTAACGAACGCCTTGAGCACTCGCTCGTCCATGGCATTGATAGGTTCATTGTGGAGGATACCGAGGAGGCGCGAAGTCAATCGGAACGACCCATCCATGTCATCGAAGGTCCGCTGATGGACGGCATGAATACAGTCGGCGACCTATTTGGTAGTGGCCGAATGTTTCTGCCACAGGTAGTCAAGAGCGCAAGGGTCATGAAGCGCGCTGTCGCTTATCTTGAACCATTCATCGAAGCGGAAAAGGAATCGTCTGCGGTCAATCAACGCTTCAAAGGGACGATCGTCATGGCGACCGTAAAAGGCGATGTTCACGACATTGGCAAGAACATCGTGGGCGTGGTCCTTCAGTGCAACAACTATCGCGTGATCGATCTTGGCGTCATGGTGCCTTGTGAAAAAATACTTGCAGTCGCACAGGAAGAGCGCGCCGAGCTGATTGGACTATCCGGTCTGATCACGCCTTCGCTCAACGAGATGGTTCATGTCGCCTCCGAAATGCAGCGACAAGGTTTTACATTACCGTTGCTAATCGGTGGCGCGACAACTTCGCGAGCACACACCGCGATCCGAATCGCGCCTGCGTACGACGGACCAGTCATCTACGTCCCGGATGCCTCACGAAGTGTCGGTGTCGTTGCAGATTTACTTTCGGACGAACGTCACGATACCCTCGTCGAGGAGACCCGTGCAATTTATGCTCGCGTCCGCGAACGTCGTGCTGCGGCGCCCGCACGTGCGTTTCTGAATCTTCAGGCCGCACGCTCAAATGCTTTCGAGTGGGACTGGGAGACCTATACACCACCCGTACCACGTACTTTGGACTCTCAACACGTCGAAGATGTATCAATCCAATCGATTCGTGAATACATCGATTGGACGCCGTTTTTCAAGACCTGGGGACTAGCTGGGAAATACCCGGCTATCCTGGACGATTCCGTGGTAGGTACTAGCGCGCGCGAGGTTTTTGATGACGCGCAAACGATGCTCGATGAGATGACCAAGAAAGCGTCATTGCACATTCGTGGTTGCTTTAAGTTCTGGCCCGCGAATCGACGCGGTGACGATATCACGCTTTGGGAGGATGAATCCAAACAACAGACGCTTGCGACACTATTTCACGTGCGCCAGCAACAAGCGATTGAAGGTCACAACCTATGTCTTAGCGATTATGTCGCACCGGAAGGCATCGATGATTTTGTTGGTGGATTTACAACTGCCGTCTCGATACGTGACGACAGCGAGTACGCAAACACGCAGGACGACGGCGAACGGATTTTGGTACAAGGGCTCTGTGATCGCCTTGTAGAGGCATTCACGGAATACCTACACCAACACGTTCGGGTGGTGTTCTGGGGGTACGCTGCGAACGAATCATTTTCTAGCGAAGAACTGATCGACGAAGCTTACCGAGGAATCAGACCTGCTCCCGGTTATCCTGCGTGCCCCGATCACAGCGAGAAATCAACACTCGTCAATTTGCTTGATGCGCAACAGATCCTAGGTGTGACCCTTACCGAAAACTACGCGATGACGCCAGCTTCGTCGGTTGCGGGTTGGTATTTCTCTCATCCCGAGTCCAAGTACTTCCCTGTTTGGCTCCAGAAAGACCAAGTCATCGACCTAGCCGCGCGAAAACACTTAAGCGTAGAAGAAGTATCGAAGTGGCTGAGTTTTGCCGGCGAGCAACTGACATAGCGCTAGCGCGTTTCAGACTCGGCACACTAATCTAACGCGACTAAATTTCTCAACGCACAAGGCTACCTCCGGCATACCAAAGTCGAGCTTCGCTGCTCAAATTCCGCTGACCAGAGATGGAAGGAACGCCCGACTTGATTCGAACTTTGCAACTAGACGTTAGATAGATCAGTCAATATTCCTATAATCTAACTAGCTATTTAACTAGTTAAACATAATTCCATCATGAAAAAAATTGGTGTATTTGAAGCTAAAACGCACCTGTCCAGCTTGATTGCCGCAGTCGAGAACGGCGAGAGTTTCACAATTACCCGACGTAATCTCCCTATTGCGCTATTAACTCCGCTCGAGCACGATGTCCACTCACGCGGTATGGAGGCTGTGAAGCAAATACTGCGATTGCGTGTGAAGTTTAGTCGTCGATTGACTCTTGAGGAAATTCTCCAATATAGGAATGAAGGTCGGAAGTGAGTCGGATCGTTTTGGACTGCTCAATGACCTGTTGTTGGCTGTTTGAAGACGAGAACCATGCCGAATCTGAAGCTGTCCTTCTCGAAGTTGGTGCTAATGGTGCATATGCACCAAATCTCTGGTGGGCTGAAATTCGAAACGTGTTAATCACTTCTGAGCGAACAGGACGAATGAACCCTCGCGAAACAGCGATGGTCTTGACGTCACTAGCACGCCTGGATGTTCGTCTTGACAATGAACCGAACGAAGTGGAGTTACTCACTCTCGCGCGACGCCATAGACTAACAATCTATGACGCACTCTATCTTGAACTAGCACACAGATTCAAAGCGCCGCTTGCTACTCTGGATCATGCACTAATTCGCGCAGCTCGATCTGAAAGCATCCACTTAAAACCCTGATCCGTGATGTCAGGAGTGTGACGCCGAAACGGACTAACCTGCGGATGGGTGTAGTTCCCCGACTGTATATTCGTCGCGTTTGACGAATTCACCGCAGTTCTCATACGCGCCATAGCCTTGCCAGGGCACGAACCCACAGAGTTTCTTTAGCTCGTCGGACATACCTTCAAGGACTTCTGGTCGTGTGCCTAGTAACAGGTTCTCTTGTTGGCGGAACTGGGGCGCACAGAAGTTAACCGTAAGTCCGGTGCGTGTATGTTCAGTTTGGTTGGTTCCAGTCGAGTGCCAAGTACGGCCTTCGAAGATGACAACTGAGCCCGCGGGACCTACCGCCGGAATCCAATTCGCATCTGCATCCAACGCCGCATCCGGTTGACGACCGCTTAGATGACTACCAGGCACGACGATCGTTGCGCCGTTGTCAGTTGTGTAGTCATCCAACATCCACATGGAGTTGCACACCACGGCTGGCGAAATCGTACCTGATTCAACCAACTCATCGCCTCCGACATGGTGTCCACGGTTGTTTGATCGAGTAATCGAGCCGGGTCGTATCAAGGTACGCTTGTCCCGCGTCGTTGGCGGCGGCATCCAAAACTGGTCAGTGTGAAACCTCCTTTCGCCGCCCGGATGGGCGATGTGCGCATGAAACGACGAAAGCAGGTATTCTTCTCCTAAAACGCTGCTGACCACCTCATGTAACGCGGGCTTTAGGAGGATGTCGCGGAATACCTGACCCTTATTGAGCAAGAACATTACAAGTTGCTTCTTATCTGGCATGTGGTGAGTTAGGCCGATTTCCGCCTCCGCCTTGATTTGCTCGGAGAGTCGAGTTCGTAGTGTGTAAACATCGTCGCGCGTCAAGAGCGCTTTCAAGATGCAGTAACCGTAACGCGCCATGTCTAACTTGGCCGTATCCAAGTCAGTAGTTGGCTTTGGGTGTGGATTTGTGGTCATGATTTCTTTTGGAAGGCGAGAGTCGCGTGAGTGTTTGTCGTGAAGTCGGAGACGATTAGAGCCAACATTATGAGGAATCAGTTGTCGATTCAGGTCGTAGTTTGTGCGTTGTCGTGTCTGCGGACTCGGCAATAGACATGATTGAGATTTAATTAGGTGCCGCGATCCGCCTATTGAAACTCCATGCTACGAGAGATCCCAACCGACGCAACAAACGAATCGATACAAGAAAGCGCGGAAGTCCTCGCCGAAACGGGAATCGATCTCGAGGTCGCGAAGCAGCAGGTAGCAGAACGCTATGGATTTCTATCCTGGCGACAGGTTGACCTTCACCTCAATATCGCGAAGGAAGAGCGCCTCAACTTTGAGCACCTCGCCTGCTTGAATTACGTATGGTGGGATCATCCGAGCCGTCGAGAACAAGCGAACGAATTGCTCCGAGACGAGCCCGATCTCGAGCATCAAAGCATCTACGCCGCTTGCACAACCGGCAACGCAAAGCTCGTTGAACAATTCCTCGAAGACGACGCCGAGCTCTTGGATCGACGCGGTGGATATTTCGACTGGGAACCATTGCTCTATGCCTGTTACTCGCGCTTGAATTTGGCCGATCGTTCAACGTCTGACGTGATCCAATTACTCCTCGACCGAGGCGCGAATCCGAATGCCTATTACCGATGGGGCGGCATCTACACCTTTTCAGCGCTTACTGGTGTTTTCGGCGAAGGCGAACGAGGACCAGTGAATCAGCCCGAACATCCAGACTTCCGCACGCTTGCTACGAGGTTGCTTGATGCGGGAGCTGATCCAAACGACAGCCAAGCCCTGTATAACCGGATGTTCACACCTGACAATACTGCACTTCAGATTTTGCTTAACTACGGTCTTACAAAGGACCACTTCTGCAACTGGTACGCGACAGTTGACCGACGGCTGGTCCCAAATCCCGAGAAAACACTTGACTACCAGTTGCAATGGGCAGTCAAAAATAACTTTACCGAGCGAGTTGACTTACTTCTCGACCACGGTGCAGACCCCAAGCAGAAATTAAAAAACAGTGGACGACTAACGAAGATTGCGCGGGTACAAGGATTTAACGAAATCGCCGACGCACTTGAGCGCCATGGCGGTAAGCCATATAAACTCAAAAAATTCGAGCGTTTCCTAAATCACTGTTTAAACGCGGAAGCAGAGAATGCACGAGGGATGCTTGAAGAGAGTCCAAACTTGATCAAGCGTGCAACCAAGCACAGACCTAATGCAATGAATGATGCCGCTGATCTTGGAAATCTCGACGCGATTGAGTTGATGATTGAACTCGGCTTCAGTCTTCACGGGAACTCACTCGATAGCCCGCTTCATCACGCGGCACACAACGGACATCTTGAACTCGTGAAAATGCTAATCGAGCGCGGTGCAAACCTAAGCGGTCGAGATGCGTTTTTCTTTTCGACGCCACTGGGATGGGCTCAAGCCGGCAGCAAAGTTGAGGTAGTGGAGTACCTCAAACAGTTTGAATTAGGCTTGTTTGATCTGATTGCCATTGGTGACTTAGCGCGGGTTGAAGACTATTTAGACGCGAATCCACAATCCATCGAAGTGCCACTTCGCGACACCGTCGATGACGATCTTAAGCAACTCGCTTATGCCTGGCAGACACCGCTCGCCTACGCGGCCTTACGCGACGTCACTGATATGGTCAAGCTGCTCCTTAAGAAAGGCGCAAATGCAAATCTTCGAAGTGATGCAGGCGTGCCGTTACGTGACCTATGTCGCAAGGAAATTCAGGTTCTATTTGACTAGCAAATAATCCCGAATTGAGCAGATAACAGACGTAAAACGGATTACGGAATTGTTGGTACATAACAAGCCTGCTGTTATCATTACTTAATCGTGCACATTGAAGGAAATGTACACATGTCCAACGATTCACGTCCTGTACAAAGGCACGTTCGTAAGGCGATTGCCGCAGGTCTCACTGCGACTTTAATCGGCGTCTCTGCCGAACTCTACGCCGCCGAGATTGAAGAGATCGTCGTCACCGCTCGCAAGAAGAGCGAATCGCTCCAAGACACTGCCATCACCGTACAAGCGATGACAGAGGATGCCCTTGACGACCAACAGGTTGATTTATTCACCGACTACGTTCAGTATCTGCCTAACGTTACTGCAGGCGGCCGAGGTCCATCTCAAAACGAGGTGTACATACGTGGTCTGGCAGTCGACCAGATCAACATCACGGTCGCTGAGGCACAAGGATCGGCACCTAACGTAGCACTCTATCTCGACGACCAACCAGTAACGGCTGGTGGTCGAAACCTCGATGTCTACGCAGCCGATCTCGCTCGCATCGAGGTCCTACCCGGGCCACAAGGCACGCTTTATGGTGCGAGTTCACAAGCAGGAACCGTTCGTCTCATCACCAACAAACCCGTGATCGACGAGACCGAATTCAGCTTCGCAGCAACATCAGGTATCACCTCCGGTGGCGATCCTTCTAACTCGGTCGAGGGTGTCTTCAACATTCCTGTGATCGACAATAAGATGGCAGTCCGAGGTGTGATATTCAACGATAACATGGGGGGATACGTTGACAACATCGCGGGATCGTTCACGCCTAATCCAAACCTCAATCCCAGATTGCCTTCACCCGACGGCATCATGTTCGTACCGGCAGACGGCGATCCAACGAGCCATGAATTTGCTGACGGTACCTATGCTGAGCCTGGCAAGGTATATGAAGTTGGCTACCAGTCGTTTAACAATGGCGACGTCGCTGCAGATAACTACAACGATTCGTCGTACAGCGGATTTCGAGTCGGTACCAAGTACCTGATCAACGATGATTGGGACATTACCGTACTCCACCATCAACAAAAGATCCAGACTGAAGGCGTCTTCGACTACGACCCGGAAGTCGGTGATTTGCAAGTTACGCGCTTCGTACCCGAACACCTTGACGAAGAATTCGGGCAAACATCGTGGACTTTAGAAGGACGACTTGAACAGTTGAACGTCCTCTATACTGGTGCATACCTATCTCGCGATATGTTCCATACTGTTGACTACACCGAGTACATAAATGTCGGTGGATACATTCCGGGTTACCTGTGTGAATACAACACCCCGGGATATCACGGCGGTGGTGGCGTAGGCTACGTATTCGACCCCACGCTCTCCGGTGACCCCGCAGTCATTGAATGCGGTGTGCCTCAAGCATCAGCGCGACTAACAAACACGATGTCGCGGATGATGCACGAAGTGCGTGCACAAGGTACTCTTAGTGAACAGCTTGAGTTCACCGTTGGCGTGTTCTACCAGAACAACACCACCACACACATCGGGGATTTCGACTACAGTCAGGATTTCTGGCCGCCGCTCGAACCCGCGCGAATTTCGCGACACACTGCGAACAGTCTTGATACGAAATCACCAGGCGTCCAATTCGTGAACGACATCACCCGTCCTGAGAATGAGATAGCCTTATTCGGCGAGCTCACCGCACACTTAAATGAGAGTGTCGAAGCGACGTTTGGTTTTCGTACGTATGAGTTGGAAGTTGGATTCGAGGGTTTCTCAGCGTTCCGCTATGGATCCCGACCCGTACCCAACCTCGTGGATGAGTTAGGGAGGAACGGAGTGAACCCGATAGGTGTTGGAGGTCGTGACTACATCGACAACCTTCACGATTTTCAACCGCTCAAGATCAGCGACTCGATCTTCAAGGTCACCCTTGGATGGCACATCAATGATCGTATCCTGACCTACGCAACGGCGTCGCAAGGTTACCGACCGCCTGGCTTCAATCGAGCGGCAGCGGCAGGGGTCGCTACCGCAGCTGGTGTCGCCGCGCGTGGCAATGACGGACCGGGAGGATTTCCCGATTACTTCATCCCAACCATGTACAGGTCCGACGAGATTGACAACTACGAAATCGGCTGGAAGGCGACGAGCCAGGACAGGCGATTGGCTTGGAATGGATCCGTCTACTATGTCGATTGGCGCGACATTCAAGTCTCGCACTTCGATTCCCAGAACATTTCGATTTTCACCATCGTCGATAACGGTGGCGATGCGGAAATCAGGGGCGTCGAATCCAATATTGAGTTCTGGCCAACCGATAACCTCACACTGTGGGGTGGGGCCTCCATCATCAAGAGTGAGCTCGTCGACGTGAATCCAACGTTCGCATTTGTCGTCGCAGATATCGGAAGTGAGCTGCCTCTCACACCAACCGTGCAGTTGACTGGTCGAAGTCGATACTCGTGGGATAGTCGCTTCGGGCAATCCTACGTGCATCTGGCTGCTGTCTATTCTGGTACGAGCTGGAATTCATTGGTCGACATTCCGATCACCGACCCTCGAAAGGAACAAGATTCACACCTTATTGTTGACGCCGCTATCGGCGTCGTGGCGGATGACAGTTGGCGAATTGAGGGCTACGTGAAGAATCTCACGAACACGCTCGCCGAATTGCACATTAACCGCCTCGACTTCAAAGAGCGGATCACGACCAATCGACCGCGAACGATCGGATTTAGGGTCAGCTACGACTACTAACAGTCGAGACCAACATGCGCAGCGTGCCTCTTCTCGAGGCACGCTTCGAGCGCCTCCACTAAAGAGCAGCGCCGGACGAAAAAGGTCCGGCGCGTCTCTTGAGGCGGAGGTCCAAAAGGCTCAAGATCTGCTCCGCGCCGGTCAAGCAAAGCAGGCGCGTGAATTCCTTGAACCTCTCGTGTCTCGGCACCCAAACCAAACAGAACTCCAGTACTGTTATGCGGTCACGCAACGATTACTCGGTCAACTCTCCGACGCGTTAGCGTCGATCCAATCGGTACTTAAACAAACGCCGCGATACGGTCGCGCGTTTCAGGAACTCGCCTATATCTACCTTGCACATGGTGAAACCGAGCACGCAAATCACGCGTTTCGTCAAGCAGTGGAGCACAATCCTGGACTCTTC
>JAGWBO010000028.1:17869-19728 GCA_021295855.1 Pseudomonadales bacterium
CGATCAAGGCATGGTGGATGATGCTGAATTCATTCTTGAGAGCGCACTTGAGTTCGAACCAGCAAACGATCGTGTCAGGTTGAGTTACATCGACGTATTGCATAAGCGCCAAAAATATGACAAGTCGCTAGCTCAAGCCGAAACGCTTCACCAAAGCGATCCTAACAATCAGACATATCGCCTTGCTCACGCGAATCAGCTAGTCGTTCTAGGCTACCATGAGAAAGCGCTCGCTGTCTATGACGACATCCTGCAAAACGATTCAGGTTCCGCCTTAGCCAGCCCTAGATTGTGGGTGTCACGAGGACATGCGTTAAAGACACACGGTCGAGTTGCGGAGGCAATCGAATCGTATCAACGGGGATACGAGTTACGTCCGAATTTTGGTGACGCATACTGGAGTCTCGCGAACCTCAAGACCTATGAATTCTCCAAAGACGAACTCGCGCAAATGAACCGTCTCGTCGAAGCAGGCGACATCGAAGAGGAAGACCTTGCCCATCTGCACTTTGCGCTCGGTAAAGCGCTCGAAGATCGAGAGCGGTTTGAAGAGTCGTTCAATCACTACGAGGAAGGAAACAAGATACGCCGGCGACAGACTCGCTACGACGCCGCTTCAATGTCAGCTCGACTCAAACTCCACCGTTGGGTTTGTAATGAAGCATTTTTCTCGGAGCGAGTTGATGTAGGTTGTGAAGCGGCGGATCCAATTTTCATCGTCGGTTTACCGCGTGCAGGATCAACGTTACTGGAACAGATTCTCGCTTCGCACTCACAAGTGGATGGTACGCTCGAACTTCATCACATTAGCTCGATCGCACAGAAACTTGACAGCCGGCGCCGCCGACAGGATGCACCACGTTACCCCGGTACGTTAGGACAACTGAAGCACGAGACATTCCGCAACATCGGCGAGCGGTTTATCGCCGAGACCCAAGTTCATCGCGGATCGGCTCCATTCTTCATCGACAAGATGCCCAACAACTTCAGGCATATTGGATTAATCCATTTGATTCTGCCACACGCTAAGATCATTGACGCTCGACGTGATCCGATGAGCTGTTGTTTCAGCGGTTTTAAGCAGTTATTCGCTTCTGGTCAAGAATTCACCTACGGATTGCACGAGATCGGTACCTATTACCAAGACTATATCGAGCTGATGAAACACTGGGACGGCGTATTGCCCGGCAAGGTACTACGGGTCCATTACGACGATGTCGTGAACGATCTTGAAGGCGAGGTCCGTCGCATCCTGCACTACTGTGATTTGCCATTCGAAGCTTCGTGCGTTGAGTTCCATCGAAATGAGCGCGCAGTTCGCACACCGAGCTCAGAGCAGGTTCGTCAGCCTATCTATAGACAGGCTCTAGAACAATGGATGCACTTCGAACCTTGGCTGTCGCCTCTCAAGGAAGCGTTAGGACCCGCAATGTGGTCGTATCGAAACTAACTCGCGGTAAGTTAGGTAGGATCAGCCAGTGATCCACTCATCTGCTACTGAAACGCGACAGTCGGTTCATTGTGTTTCGAATGTTGTGGTCGCGCAAACACGTATGCGTCTTCGCGACCCCATTTCTCATGCTGATAGTAGTCCTTACGCACTCCTACTTGCTTGAATCCAACTGATTCATAGAGCTTGATCGCGCGATGGTTTGAGACGCGGACTTCCAAGAACACCCTATCGACCGGCATTGTCTTACTGCGAGTTAGCATGTGATTGAGCAATATTCTCCCGACGCCTCGTCCTTGATAGGTCGGATCAACGGAGATGTTGTAAAGTTCGGCGGAGTCAACTTCGCACCCAAGTACCGCGTGAGCGATCGTGTATGTACTGGTGTGGGGGTCTACTACAACCCAGC
>JAGWBO010000029.1:0-4426 GCA_021295855.1 Pseudomonadales bacterium
GCGTTTCTTCGCTTCTTGATATCCCTTACGAGTTCGTGGGAAATACTCTTGGCAGAGTTTTCCATCAACCGAACGCGCAACGCGATAACTTTGATAGTTTCCCTGTTGGTGCTTGTAGACGCTCATGGGGTCTCCTTGTTAATTGTGTCCATCCATAGACAAACCATGAAGATTGTCAATGCTCATGTGACGTTGTTTCGACCGTCGCCAAATCAGCTTGTTATCGATTTCTGTCACACAAACACGGTTGGATTCTAACAGATACGACCAAAAATTCAAAGAATAGTTAGGAAGCGTTCCTAACACGCTGAATCACAAAGCTATTTATGAGCTTGTTACGGTGATTACAGTGCGTCTTAGGACATACTGAGCAGCATGGGCAAGCGGTGATGTTAGGCGCCTCTTGAGGAGTTTCTAACATAAAGCTTTGAAATAGAAAGCTCAATTTATGGTGTCATCGTAGATAACGCGAACTAAACGGTGTAGCGTACCTAAAATATTTTTATATCAATAAGTTACTTGAAGCTAGAGACAACTCCGATTACACACCGCGCCGCCTGCGAAAGTCAGTCTGCTTGTTAGTAGATTCGATTCGTGTCATTGGCGATCCCTGCCTACGGGATCCAGCATCTCAAATTTGATTAAGAGGTAAGCGGTCCTGCTGATGGTTCTAGCAAGCAACAGAAGACACAGAAATTAGCTTGATGCATGCGCTCAATGTTGTGCAGAAGCGTGGCTGGTTTAGTTCTTCAATCACAGTTGGCGCGCGCCGAACCGTGCAAAAAACAGATAACAAGTGGTAGAATCGCGCAGTTCACTTCCCTAGGTAAACGCACGATGACGCAACGCCGAACCTTCTTAAAGCAACTTGCATTTGCAGGCATCGGTGGTACTGCGCTTTTGAAAACAGGGCGACTCAGTGCCGCTGTGGACGCCGCTGAAGCGGCGGAAGCTGCCAAGTTCCCGGAGATGACTTATCGCGTATTAGGTCGAACAGGGTACAACGCGAGTCGGCTCGTGTATGGCTGTGGTGCCGCGTTGTCACGCAATCGCGCGGATCGCGTGCTAAACCTCGCATTTGAGCAGGGCGTTAATGTCTATGACGTCGGTACGAGTTCCTATTACAACGACGCGCAACGAAATCTTGCGGATTTCGCGGGAACACACCGAGACGATATCTTCCTTATTACCAAGGATTTCGTGAGTGGTGCGGATGCGGATTCTGATCCAAATCTTGAGGAATCGAAGAAGATCGCCGCTGATTGGGAGTCAAAACTTGATACGTGTCTGACCGATCTAAATCAAGAACACGTTGACGCTTACTACATCATGGGAGCAAACAATCCACGAATCGTTAATAACGAGGAAATCTTCAATTCGTTCGAACGTGCAAAAGCAGCCGGTAAGGTAAGTCACTTAGGCTTCTCTTCCCACGAAAATGCCAGCGAATGTTTAGCGGCAGCGGTTGATTCTGGTAAGTACTCGTTAGCAATGCTAGCGATGACGCCTGCTGGATGGTACGATTGGGCTAGTAAGAACACGCTAAAAAATACCAAGTCACTCAAGGAGTTACAGCCAGAACTGCAGGGTGCACGCGAGAGTGGAATCGGTTTGATCGCAATGAAGGCGGGTCGCATGTTGGCGCCAAGGATGTGGGGCGGTCGCGGGAATCAAGACGCGTTTGATGCACAATATGGCGACAAACTACTGAAAGCGAACCTATCTTCGTTCCAACGAAGCTATGCGTACGTACTCGAGAATGGTTTCGACGTTGTAAACGCTGATATCCAGAACTTCCATATCCTCGCGGAGAACTTCACAGCCGCTGCGACTTCGTCGCACTACGCTTAATCCTCAATTTGAGGTTGAATAAAGTCCCACACGGCTGCTTCACACTGATCTGTAGCCTCTGAAGCTTCGTACGCAAAAGCGTGCGGTAAGCCTGGCATGTGAAGGTATTCGATTTCGTGGCCGACGCTGCGGAAGGCGGTTAGCAGATCGTTCGTCATGTATTGAGGTACGTTGGCGTCCTCACCGGGTTGTACTACGAGTGTCGATGGCAGGTGGGTGAACACCCTAGTTCGAAGGACTCGTTGAACACTTGCGCGGTGCATCTCCTCGCGTGAACCGAAGTATCCCTGATGAGCTCGCACAAGTTCATGTCGTCCCGATTCCAGTGCGTATTCGAGTCGGACTAGTGGGTTCGACACTGGCCAGAGTGCTACCACATATGCAACACTGGCGTCGATGGACTCTTCCTCACAATCCAATGCTGGAGTTGTTTGATGTATTTGCGTGTTGGGTTGTAGCGCAGTGAATAGCACCAAGTGGCCACCCGAGGAACTACCGATCAGACCTATTTTGTCAGCATTGACCCCGAATTCATCAGCATGGTGTCGAAAATATCGTATACCTGCTGCGATATCCGCTGACGCAGAAGGGTGCTGGAAATGAGGACCACACCGAAAATCAAGTGAGAAGACGACCAAGCCGCGTGTCGCTAATAGTCTCGACATCACGTGAGGTGTTAATCGATCGTTAGCCGTCCATGCGCCGCCATGTACCATCACGATTCCGTGGCCGATTGATTTCGCGGGTCGATAGAGTCGACCAAGTAATTCGATGCCCCGGGGCCGCGCGAATGGGATGTCTGCTTCTTCGAATTTCGACATCGTTAACTAACCCATACTAATTCAGCGACGCCGATCGCGGATTCTCCACCACCGGCATACAGTAGATAGATTCGTCCATCCTCTACAAAAATGCAGGGATCGCGAAGCTGATTGACACAGCCGTATGCAACACTCCGAACTGAAGGTTCGTTGGGAGCTGTTGTCCCCTCCCATTCGAATTCAGGTTTAAGAATCGATGCTAAGTGTTTGACTTCAATAGCATCCTCGTTGGTAATCTGTTCGATGACACTCACTTTGATATGCTCTGGCGCCTCCCCGACTTCAGTCCAAAATACGAACATGCGGTCCCGATTAGCAAGTAACGCATGATGTCGCGCGTTTTCCGTAAATAAGCGTTGCCCACTTGAGAACGGTCCTCGCGCGTGCCGTAGCCGATACAGAATCCCCGGCATGACCATACCTAGATACTCGTTCTCGAAGGGTGTGACGCGTAAATAGGTTTCACACAGGACGGCTTCTTCAGCGCTGAACGTGATGCCGTCGCGAGAAGTTGCGAGTCTAGTCCGTTGCTTAGCAAAGGCAAGCAAACCATGGTAATACATGTAGATACGACGTTCCGTATGGTCGACATGTACGTCCGGTGAGGCTATATGAGGCGCGGATCCTTCGTACTCTTGGCTATGAAGTAGCTGGTTTGGTCCCTTTTTCGTCGAAAGTTCCAAATCAACGGGTGGTCGAATTGGTTCTGTTGGGAAATAGGATTGCTCAAGTTGTAACGAACCGGGCGGATGAATTTGCCATGGCCCGGTAATCTCATCGGCGTATGCGAGTCGAATGAAGCTTCCTTTATGGTCTGCAAAATAGAGGTAATAACGACCGAGCGGATTTGCTATCCAATCAGGTACACGAATTAACGATGGTCCCTGAATATTGACACCAATGCTTGAGTCGAGACCCGCGTGAACGATTGGCGTCTCCGTGAGTCGTTTTGCTCTCCACTGACCTGTCTGAGGATCGCAATCTACGTCGTCGTAGACCGTGTGCACTGTAACCGAGCTCCTCTGATTGGCGACGAGAATTATGCTGAGGACGACACCGTAGCCGCCTTCGACACAGTTCGGATCGAGCCGGTTAGTCAAGTGTCCTTGAACAGAAACAATCGATGTACGTTCAGACTCTGGACCTTGAATCAGTAAACGACAGGCACCCTATAGAGAATAATGGTTTACTGATTCTTGAGACGGAAGTCTAGGATTCCACTCAAGCTGGTTTTAATCTTTTTTTCGTATAGATCAATCAATTGTGTCAACTCGATCTCCAACCGTAGCGGTGCGTGATCTTTGTCTCGCTTTTGGCGATACAGAGTACCGTCATAGTCATGGTCTACCTGATTTTCGTGTCAACGGAAAAGTCTTCGCGCAGTATGCCGTAAACCATCATGGTGATGGTCGCGTAGCACTCTGGCTAAATTCTCCTGAAGGCGTGCAGCAAGATTTCGTCGCGATGGATAGCGAAAGCTATTTCGTTCCGCCATACGTTGGTCCAAGAGGCTGGCTCGGCATCAACCTGGATAAGAATCTCTCTTGGGATGAGGTCCAATACCAAGTTGCACAGGCGTATTTAAATACGAGCCGTAGGAACGCTGATATCGAGGACGTAATTCCAGATGTCCCGCCACCGGATATTCCGATTGATCCAGTCGAGTTCGATGCTTTCAATGACCCGAGTTGTCGTCGCTGTCTAGAGCAGATTCGTTCGTTCTGTTTTTCACTGCCAGAAGTGTCTGAAGTACC
>JAGWBO010000029.1:4438-19389 GCA_021295855.1 Pseudomonadales bacterium
AACCTTCGTGTCGACCTACGTGCGAAATCGCACACCGTGCGTTGAAATCTGGGTTGGCAAAGAACAGCAAACCGTACTCGCAGCTGATAGTCGATTCACGATTCCGCGTTACACTGGTCACAATGGCTGGATTCAGCTTGCACTACGAGACCAAGACTGTATGGAGTTATTTCAAGATTTGGCCATAGCTAGCTACCGTCATTTCGCGCTCAAACGCATGCTGACGAAGCTCGACGAAAACTCAGTATGAAGATTGTGCGTCTGCCTAAATAGACAACGCCTTCGATATGGTCGAGTGCTAACATAAAGAAACAGGATCGTATTTCGGGAAAGGGGTTTTGAATGGCGATCACGATGAAAGTAAATGGCATGGAGCACCAGCTCGATGTCGATGAAGACACACCACTTTTGTGGGTCTTACGTGACCATCTCTCACTCGTTGGTACCAAATTTGGTTGTGGTCGCGGATTGTGTGGCGCGTGTACGGTTCAAATTGATGGCACCCCTACTCGGTCGTGCCTCACCACCGTAGCCGCAGTGTCAGGACGCAATATTTCAACGATCGAATCATTAGTCGAACAACAACCTGATCTCATCGACGCATGGGTTGAGGAAAACGTCGCGCAGTGTGGGTACTGCCAGTCGGGCCAACTTATGTCAGCCGCGGCACTGTTAGCAACTAACGCAGCGCCGTCTGACGAAGAAATCGATAGTGCGATGGCAGGCAATATATGTCGATGTGGGACGTACGGTCGAATCCGCAAGGCAATCCACCGGACCGCGGAGGGTCGACAATGAACTCCCTTCACTTAAGAAATCTGTCACGTCGTAACTTTCTTGTCTCGTCTAGTGCTTTGGTCGTGGGATCCTATGCGTATACGACAGGATTCAACCCTGTCTTCGCCAATGGAACGCAATCGTTATCGCCGAGTGTGTATCTTGAGGTGGGTGCGGATGGAACAGTCACAGTCACTTGTCACCGTTCCGAGATGGGACAAGGCATCAAGACTGCTGTTGCCCAAGTCGTGTGTGAAGAGCTTGAAGCAGATTGGGACCAAGTCGTTGTAGCGCAAGCTGAGGGAGATGCGAAATACGGCGATCAGAACACGGATGGTTCAAGGAGTATCAAGAATTTCTTTGTACCCCTAAGGAATGCTGGTGCAGCAGCACGAGAAATGCTCGTCCAAGCAGCAGCCGATTCATGGGGCGTAGCGCCTGACGAGTGTGAAGCACGAGAACACGCGGTCCATCACGAAACTTCGGCGCGAAGCATTCCATTTGGTGAGTTGGTCAATGCTGCGAGCAAACTTGATGTTCCTACAAACCCTACATTGAAAGCGCGGGAGAACTGGAATCACATCGGCAAAGCCCGCATTCATGTTGATGCCTACGATGTAGCAACCGGCACCGCAACGTACGGTGCGGACGTCACGTTACCAAACATGGCCATCGCAGTAATGGTCCATGCACCTGTACTCGGATCATCGCCGTTAGAGGTAAAAGTTCCCGACAGTGCAAATGAGAATGCTCGTTTCATAGGGATCGAAAAGATCAATGCCGCCCCCGGTCCAATCGGCTTCAATCCAGTCGGCAGTGTTGCGGTAATAGCTGAAGATACCTACACTGGCATTAGGGTCGCCAAAGATCTCGAAATAACGTGGTCAGAGTCGCCGAACCGAACATTCGACAGCGACACATTTCAGCAAAGCCTGAGAGACGGGGTCAAGAGCACGGGGAAAGTCTGGCATGAAGTTGGCGACGCAGATGCGTTACTGAGCAACGCTGAAGAGAAGATCGACGCGGTCTATGAAACACCGTTTCTAAGTCATGCGCCAATGGAACCACCCTCAGCTATCGCTAACGTCGTGGATGATTCGGTTGAAGTCCTCGCGCCCGTTCAAGATCCTCAAACGACACGCAACACGATAGTCGGTGTGCAGGGCTTCGCGATCGAGAACGTTAAAGTTACGCCTACGCTCCTTGGCGGCGCGTTCGGGCGTAAATCAAAACCCGATTTCGTACTCGAGGCAGTCGAATTGTCTAAGCGTCTCAAGCGTCCAATACGCGTGCAATGGCAGCGTGAAAACGACCTGCAATACGATTATTTTCATGCGCCGAGTGTTCAGCGCTACGAAGCCACGCTAGGCGAAGACGGAATGCCCATTGCCTGGCGCCAAAGGACTGCATTCCCTTCGATCATGTCTACCGTCGCAGCACCTAATATGGTTGAGCCTGCAAATTGGGAACTCGACATGGGATTTACGAACACACCTTATCGTTGTGAAAACCAATCGATTGAGGCGACTGGTTTGAAAGCAGGCGTGCGGATCGGATGGTTGCGCTCGGTTTGCAACATATTCCATGCCTTTGGTGCGAATGTATTTATTGACGAGCTCGCTGAGAAGGCAGGCATGGATCCGATTGACTATCGGCTCGCGATGTGGAAAGGCATGGATACGGTTCAAGGCGCGCTACCAAGTGAACCGGGTCACGAATTTAAGATCGAACGACTTCGAAATGTACTAAACAGAGTTCGTGCGAATTCAAACTGGGACGAGAAACTCGCTGCCGGGCGCGCACTTGGTGTAGCAGTCCACCACAGTTTTCTATCGTATGTGGCGACTGTTCTTGAAGTCGATGCGTCGGACCCTGACTATCGCGTAACTGATGCACACGTTGTTCTAGATTGCGGCACGTACGTGAACGCAGATACTTGCGTGGCACAAATGGAAGGCGCCGTCGTATTCGGATTGTCCGCTGCTCAGCGAGCGAAATTGACATTTAAAGACGGAGCAATACAAGAAAACAACTTTGACGGTTATCTGATTGCACGTATGCCAGATGCGCCTTCAATTTCGGTTGAATTGGTTAACTCTGAGCAGCTACCCGCTGGTGTTGGTGAACCGGGTGTACCACCTGTCGCACCTGCTTTGAGCAACGCAATCTATCGTGCAGGTGGTGACCGACGTCGTTCATTACCTCTAATCTGAGAGTTAGCATGCAACAGATAGATGATTTTCGTGAAGAAGGGACGGCGCTTTATGAACTGCTAGTCGAATTGAAAGACGACCAGTGGGAGCTGCCGACCCCGTTTAAGAGCCGAACTGTGAATTGGGTGGTTCAGCACCTTCACGACGCGGATCGCTGGGTCCTACATTCTGTAACAGACCCAGACGGGTTTCGAGATTGGATGCAGAATCGAGAAAAGTACCGGGAATCGGAACCCGATCCTCTCGAAGGTCGTGCGCTTATGGATCGGTGGTTTGAATACCAGCAAAACCTCTGCGACGAGTTGGAACGCGTTGACCCGAATATCCGTGCGCCTTGGTTTGGACCTGACATGGGGCTCCGTATGATGGCAACGGCTCGCCAAATGGAAACCTGGTCTCATGGTCAAGACATATATGACCTGCTCCACGTAAAACGGGTTAACACGGATCGCATTCGCAATATCTGTCACATTGGAGTTGCGACTTACGGCTGGACGTTTGTCAACAGAAAGCTTGAAGTTCCTGAGCCTGTTCCGTATGTTCGTCTATCAGCGCCATCGGGTGCCGAATGGACTTGGAACGATTCGTCCGACGATCACTTTGTTGCCGGCTCTGCTGTTGAATTCGCGCACGTCGTAACACAGGGTCGCAATATCAAGGAAGTCAAGCTAGATCTACGAGGAGACTCTGCGATCCGCTGGATGGAAATCGCTCAGTGTTTCGCAGGTCCGCCGGAAACTCCCCCTATACCTGGTATCCGCGGTTGGTAGAAGGAAGTAGATAAATTGGAATTCGGAGTCTGCGTCGCCTCACACGTGAATGACATCGACTACATCGTGCGCGCGGAGGAATTAGGTTACTCCCATGCCTGGTGTGCGGATAGTCAAATGCTCTGGTCTGACTGCTACGCAACGCTCGCGCTCGCGGCTACTCGAACATCACGTATACAACTCGGCACCGGTGTCGCTATCACTGGTACACGACCAGCGCCAGTTACTGCGGGCAGCATTGCAACCATAAACGCGCTAGCACCTGGTCGCACCTTCCTTGGCTTAGGAGCAGGTAACACCGCGATGCGGGTGATGGGATTGCCTCCAGATCGTGTACGTGATCTAGAACGTTACGTCCAAACCCTTAAGCCATTAATACGTGGTGAAGAAGGTATTTATCACGCGAAAGGACGCGAGATACCAGTTCGACATGTAATGCCTGATGACGGGTTCGTCAACTTTCGAGACGAGATTCCGCTCTATATTTCCGGGTTCGGTCCAAAGTCACTTGCAGTTGCGGGGAAGCTTGGCGACGGCGCGGTTCTTGCACTGCCAGCTACTCCCGGAGTCATGCTCAATGTCAAGCATATGTTGCAGAATGGCGCAAATCAAATCGGTCGTGACTTGGATCACGAGGACTATTACACGACCGCTTTAACGGCAATTGTTGTGCTTGATGACGGCGAGCCGATTAACTCAGACCGCGTTAAATCGGAATGCGGTGCGATGGCTATGGCCGCTATTCACTACTCTTATGAGCAAGTCCGGAATTTTGGGCGTCAATCAGGCGGTGCACTAAAGTACGTTTGGGATGACTACGTGAAGATGATTGAGTCCTATCCGGAGGACCGTCGCCACCAACGCATTCATGCAGGACACAACTGCTATGTCATTCCTGAAGAAGAACGATTCTTGACGCCGGACGTGTTAAAGGCATCCGCAATGATTGGAACCAAAGACCAATTGATTGATCAGCTTAGCGCTCTGGATCAAGCGGGTCTAGATCAAGTTATGGTGCTGCCAAATTTTGACACGCGTTTTGCATCAATCGAACGGCTAGCCAACGAAGTCCTACCGAACGTATAAACCGGAAACGGACGCTCTAGAACAACACGAAGCAGTGTTCTCCACAGCGGTTCTCTCGACCAAGGATTCTTAAATGAACGAATTCGCATCAAACGTGCACTGGCAGGACGCCGACGATGGCGCAAAACACGCAACGCGAGAGTTCCTTACGGAAACCGATACGGGCAGAAAGAGAACGGGCGCAGTTTGGTTGCCCGAAGGTGCGACTAGTTCATCGCTGGTGGCTTTCGGACATGGAGCTTCCGGTGATAGATATCAAGCACCAATTCCGTATTTGGCAGGTCAATTCGTTAAGGCAGGGCACACTGTCTTGTCCATCGATGGTCCTGTTCACGGGTTGCGCCAGGTTGGTCCTGGCGGACGCGAAGCTTTCGGAAACGAAATGCAGCGGGAGACGATGGTAGATGACATGAACGCAGATTGGCGCTTTGCAGTAAATGTCGCCCAATCAGCCTCGAGTCACGAACTTACCCAACTCGCTTACTTTGGCTTGTCCATGGGTTCCATCTTTGGCATACCGATGCTTGCGGACGCGAGCAAGAAGCTACCTACCGTTGTCGCGACCCTGGGATTGTTGGGCTCACAAGGGGTCGGTCATCGACTCGGTTCGCGTGTGCTCGCAGACGCTGCGAAGCTCACCTGTCCGATCCTCTTTCTCATGCAGCTTGAAGACGAACTTTTCTCGCGTGAAGGATATCTGGACTTATTTGATGCATTCGCCTCGACGGACAAACGCATCCACGCAAACCCGGGCTTACATCCTGAGGTTCCGACTGAGGAAATGCGATTCGCGTTTGAGTTCATGAACCGCCATCTCGTGGGATGATTGAACATCGTACGAGATTACATTCTCAACGTTAAAATCACCGCTTCCCTACTTCCAAGCAGAGCACAGATTTCACCGTGATCCGATCCAGTTTGAGCGCCATATTTAAGCTCTTTGACGAAACGGGTGCTTCCCCGGAAGAAGACCAAGAACTATTCAACGAAACGGTCTTAATGACGCTGTCTCGTGCGACGAGTGTGGATTCGAACATCCACCCTGCCGAACTTGGGCTTGTACGGGATATTGTTGCGGACCTTACAGGTCAAAATGTCACCGACAGTGACATTCGTGTTGCGGCAAACTCTCACATCTACGAAGCGGGTTCGTTGAGTCGGTACTTGAATGCCGTAAGTGTGCGACTACCGGTCGAACGAAAAATCGCACTCATTAACGCACTCGCAAGCATTATTAAGGCAGACGAGCGTATTACCGAGCGTGAAGTCTTTTTCTTCAATATGGTTGTCAGTGACCTCAACTTACGTGCGTCTGATCTTCTGGGATTGAATCAAACTCAAGCCTTTTAATTTAGATTCGTGACGCCTGAGCAGAAGCAAGCGTTCTTCGACGATGGTTTCGTAGTCTTCAAGGACATTGTCCCGCCCGATGTTGTAACCCGTGCAATACGAATGCTTTATGGTGGTTTATCCGCAATTTGGGAAACCTCAATGGTTCGGCAGGACAAGAATCAAAAGCCTGATTTAAACTTAGAGAACAGACGGCGCGACGCCGTCAGCGCTGCGATGCGCGCGGGTACTGATCCAGCAATCGCCGAGCTCGTAAATCCCGATCAGCCGCTCATGCGGTCAATCGCAGAAGCACTCGGAAACCCTATACGCGAGCCACGCCGCGCGCAACTGGCGACGATATTTCCGCACGACTTGGGAAACGGAATCAATGAAGCCGGGTACCCCGGAAATGAAGTGCCGTTTTACGGTTGGCACGGACATCTCGACGGTCTTTGGAATGGCGCGGCGCCAGTTCATCAACGCACCGACCGACCGATGAACGATGAGGAACTCGCGCGTTGGAATCGCGACCCTGCTCGAAACGGTGTCCGACGAACGTATCCTGGCGGTGTCAACATTCTCAATTTCACTGCCTTACTCGGTATCCCGCTCTCTGATCAGATGGTTGAAGGCGCTGGGAATCTTGGACTATTGCGGGGCGCGCATCACGCGTTCTCACGTTTCTTTCAATATCAACGTGACATGGGAGGTCCCCTCGGTCCGGACGGCCCGGGCTGGGATCGCATCGATACGGACGCTCCTAACTTTAGCGGACTCAGGCACTATCCCGAGGAAGTCCGAGAGCAATTCAGCGACGGTGCCGAATACACCTCGGATGGTCGGATGTGGCCAAAACCAACCTTGATAAAAGTCAAACCAGGTGATGCTGTTCTAACACTCCACGCCGTTCCACACTGTGCGACACGATTGGAGGGAAACTCGCCGAGATTGATGGCGTATTTTCGTATCGTTTCGTCCAAGCGTGACGATACGTTTCTCGCAGCCTCCCCTGATGCGTTGTGCAACTGCTGGCTAGAGTGGGACGGGATGCGGGAGCTCGCTTCCTAAGACTTCAACTGAAAGACGAACGCTTCGTTGAAGCTATACTTCAATGAATTGCCGTTCGCCGGTAACCTATAGAGCCGCAACAGAGAGAGGACGCATTCCGTGGATCTTGAGTACAGCTCCGAGTATCAAACTTTTCGCGACGATCTGCGCGAATTTCTTGCGGAACACAAGCACCTTTCCCCGGGTGCGGTCGCGCCGCGACCGGCGGGTCGAGAGGAGAAAAAAGATGAGCCGAATCCTGCCCAGCGCTGGCAACAGTTACTGATCGAACACGGCTACGCCGCAAGAACGATACCACGCGAATACGGTGGATTCGGTGCAGAGCCCGACCCACTTAAAAACCACATCATCGCGGAGGAATTTGCGAAAGCGCGCGTTAGACCAGGTCACTCGGGCGACAATCGACTCGTGCCAACCGTGCTCGAGTTAGGCACTGAAGAACAGAAACGCTGGCTTGTCCCGCCATCAGTCCGAGGTGAAATGACTTGGTGTCAAGGTTATTCAGAGCCAGGTAGCGGTTCAGATCTTGCATCGTTATCGACGCGAGCTGAAGTCGATGGTGACGATTTCGTGATTAACGGGCAAAAAATCTGGACATCAGGCGCGCAGTACGCAGACATGATGTTCTGCTTAGTTCGGACGGAACCGGATGCGCCCAAACACCAAGGCATTAGCTATCTTGTTTTCTCCATGGATACCCCTGGTATTGAAGTCCGACCGCTCGTCACAATGACTGGTGAGGCGACGTTTAACGAAGTTTTCTTCACCGATACCAGAGTTCCTAAGAACCAGATCATCGGCAAGAGAGGCGAAGGCTGGTTCGTAGCAAACAATACCCTAAAACACGAGCGTCAAGGACTTGGTGATCCTCATCAAGCGGAAAACCGATTCCATGAAATCGAAGCACTGCTGCAAAACGAGAATGTCGATGGCGAACCGATCATGAGTAATCCTGCTCATCGCGATAGGTTATTACAGCTCCAAGGGCGAATGCTTGCGATGAAGTACAACGGTATGCGTGTTTTGACAGCCCAACGAAAACACGAGGAACCTGGTTTACCGCGTTGGATCATCAAATTGCAGGGCTGTGAGCTGAATCATCAGATGGCAGCGATGGCGATCGATGCACTTGGCGAACTGGGCACGCTCTACCACCGAAGCGATCACATCCGCGCGGGTGGCATGTGGCAACAACGTTTCATGATGGATCTGGGTTTGATTATTGGCGGCGGTACTGCTCAGATCCAGAAAAACATGATTGGCGAACGCGCGCTCGGATTGCCGAAAGAACCGAAAATCGAAGACAAACCAGCGTAGAAGGAGCATTCTCGGTGGATTTCGCTTTAAACGAAGAACAACAGTTCTTACAGCAAACGGTAAAAGACCTACTAAACGATCAATGCAGCCTCGAGGTGGTTCGAACCGACGCTGCGGAAAACCAGACTAAGAACGCGTCAGTCTACGATGCATTGATTCAACTTGGGATACCTGGCACACTCATCGGGGAGAACTACGGCGGCGTTGGGTTGCGCTTGCTCGACGCTGCTCTGATCGCGGAGGCACTCGGTGGAAGCGTTGCGACGGTACCGTTTATCGGCTCAAGTGTCGTTGCACCGCTCGCAATTGAATTGGCAGGATCTGACGAACAGAAGGACACTTGGTTACCTCGCCTTGCCAGCGGCGAAATAATATGCGGAGTCGCCGTAGGCGATCATATTGGCGCACGCGATAACAAACCTATTTCAAGTACCGGCGCGATCGTATCCGGATCCGCGATGTTCGCAATCGATGTTCAGGACGCGGACTTATTTCTAGTCGCCGCAGCAAATGGTGAACTCCATCTTGTAGAAGCAAGCGATGTTGAAGTAAAGCGTCTGTACACGATTGATAAGACACGTTCGGTCGGTGAGCTGTTGTTTGAAAACGCACGTAGTGATAACTTAGCGAGTACTTCTGATCAGGAAGCGACGCTTGCGAAGGTGATCGGCGCCGGTCGAGTTGTGGTCGCCGCAGATACATTAGGTGCGGCACAAACCATGCTGGACAAAGCAGTCGCGTATGCGGGCGAACGCCAGCAGTTCAAGCGTGTGATAGGCTCGTTTCAGGCTGTAAAACACATGTGTGCGGAAATGGCGGCTGAACTAGAACCTTGCCGATCGCTTGTTTGGTACGCGGCCCATGCATTCGATGCGATTCCGGAGGACGCGCGCTTAACTGCATGCCATGCGAAGGCACATCTTGCAGAAGTTGGTCGATTCGTCGCACGAAAAGCTACTGAGGTACACGGCGGTATGGGATTTACCGACCTATTGGGGTTACACTATTGGTTTAAACGTATCGAACTTAATCGACAATTGATGGGAACGCCCGAGTTCGTACGCAATGAAGCGGCAAAGGTGCAAGGATGGATATGAGTACACAAATCACCGTTGAACACGATTTCTTCGAATCCGTTGATGAAATTCAGGAAGACATTCGGAAGCATTCACTCTACGGTGGTAAAGACGAATTCGATGCGCAACCAAGTGGTGGTACGCCCTTGCACTGGCACGCGATCGGGCTGTATGTCTACATCACGGATGGGAAATTCAGATTCCAGGATCCTGCTACCGGAACGATCCACGAGTGTGTAAAGGGAACTCGATTTGTGATTCCTGAGCGCGCGTTACACATCGAGGAAGAGCATCACGGCTATAAGGGATACGTTGGCCTCACTCGCGAGGTATTCCCAGAACCATTCGTGCGGGATCCTGCGGAATTGAAGGATTTAGCGCCGTTAGAAGCCTGAGCTAGAACTGAAATTCAGGTAACGAGACGACGAGACCATCCATGTCTTCGGTAACTGGAATCTGACAAGACAGTCGTGAATTGTCGGTGCGCTCGGGGTTTAGGCCAAGCATCGCATCTTCGTTCTCACTTGGCTCGCCGAGCCGATCGAACCAATCATCCGACAGGATAACATGGCAAGTAGCGCACGAGCACTCGCCGCCGCAATCCGCGTCAATGCCAGGTACGTTGTTATTAATGGCATTCAACATCAGAGACGTACCCACTTCGGCATCTATCTCGTGTGAAGTACCGTCGAATTCGACGTAAGTGACGCGTGGCATAGGACGAGTGGTGAATGGGCTGCGGCAATTTTAAGGACGCCGAAGCTCAGGCTATTCGGTCTAGATAGCCGCAAAATTCCTCGTCTATCGGACGTCGCGTTTTTATAATCCGCGCGTGATCCGCCTTAGCTCAGTTGGTAGAGCAGTTGACTGTTAATCAACTTGTCGCTGGTTCGAGCCCAGCAGGCGGAGCCACTTTTCTCCAATCTTGACGGTTTGTTTGTCGAGGCAAGTCGACGAATACTCCTCAAGTAGCTCACGTTAAGAGATATGTTCCTGAGATCCTTTATGGTTGGGGTTTCTGCGATCTCGAAGTTCTGCGTGTGAGAATCGATCAATGGAAGTCGTGGGAACGAGTCAAGTTGCCGGTTCGCTCATCCGATGTGGTTAATTGATCAAGTCGTTCAGTCATGTCTTCTGCATATCCCACCGTCACGTGAATGACTTCTTTCTCTCGATCAATGACCCCCTTCACCCTCAACAATTGGCCATGAACGAGCACTTTGCGGAATCGTTCTACGATGGTTGGCCAGGCAATCAGATTCGCATTACCGGTTTCATCTTCAAGCGTGAGGAACAACACACCCGTCGCTGAACTCGGACGTTGTCGACACGTCACTAGTCCTGCCAACTGGACGAACCTTCCTGGCCTTATGGTGTTTAGAGTTGCTGCTGTAGCACAACGTCGAAACTCGTCATGTTTCCGAAGCAAAGACATCGGATGAGCACCAAGCGTCAGTCCTAAATATCGATAGTCCGATACGGTGTCGTCACCAACTGTCGGCGACGCTAACTGGACCTCAGTGACATATGCTTCAAATGCTTGCGCCATCGTTGCTAGTCGGGAAGGCGCTTCCACACCGGCAGCATCCCAGTGGGCCTGATGCCGGTGGCCGCAGAGCGTCGCCAGGGCGCCTGCTCGTGCTAGAAAAGTCAAATCGCGGTCGTTTAGATCAGCCCGACGCGCCAAGTCGTCAATGTCAAGATATGGTTGTTTCGCTTCAATGGTGCGGCCTACATCTTCATTCAGTCCTTTGATTTGGCGGAATCCCACTCGTAGCGCTCCCTGCTCGCGAATATCGCTTGGCGATACGTGCTTAGTCCGTTCTAAGTGGTAATCCCAAGTACTGCATTGCACATCCACCGGCAACACTTCAATGTCGTGCCGGAGGGCATCCTGTACCAATTGCGATGGAGAATAGAACCCCATCGGTTGGCTGTTCAACAAGCCACAGTAAAACGCAGCGGGTTCATGTCGTTTCAACCACGATGAAACGTACGCTAGCAATGCGAAACTGGCGGCATGTGACTCTGGGAAACCGTATTCACCAAAGCCTTTGATTTGTTCCGAGATCCTTATGGCGAATTCCTTTGGATGCCCGCGTTCCAGCATGCCATTGATCAGTTTCTTACCAATCTCATCAAGTCCGCCACGGCGTTTCCACGCCGCCATTGCTCGTCGAAGTTGATCCGCCTCCCCCGCCGTAAAACCTGCTGCAACCATTGCCAGCTCAATAACTTGCTCCTGAAAAATTGGGACTCCGAAAGTCCGTTCAAGCACCTTCTCTACTTCAGGGCTTGAATAGGTAATGGGCTCAAGGCCTTGACGGCGCTTTAGATATGGGTGCACCATATTGCCCTGAATCGGACCTGGCCGCACGATGGCGATTTCGATTACCAAATCGTAAAAGCACGCAGGTCTAAGACGCGGCAACATAGACATTTGTGCGCGCGATTCCACTTGAAAAACACCAACACTGTCTGCTTGTTGGAGCATTTCATAGGTAGCTGGATCTTCAGGCGGTACTGTCGCCAGTGTCAAACGCTCGCGCCCCTCCAGATGGTGGAATTCGTTGGCGTACTCGAACGCCTTTCGAATCGCACTGAGCATGCCTAATCCGAGCACATCGACCTTCATCAGGTTCATCGTTTCTAAGTCGTACTTATCCCACTGGATGACCGTGCGATCGGGCATGGCGGCATTCTCGATTGGAACCAATTGTGAAAGTGGTTTTTCGGAAATGACAAAGCCACCCACGTGTTGTGACAAATGACGCGGAAAACCAAGAATCTCGGTTACCAATGCCACAAACTGCTTGACCTCTGTCGCACGTGGGTCCAGCCCCAATTCACGCAAACGGTCGTCAATGACCTCTTTGTTATCCCACCACGACATCGATTTCGCCAAGATGTCAACCAAGTCCAGGTCAAAACCCAAAGCTTTTCCTACATCGCGAATGGCGCTACGGGGCCGATAGGTGATCAAGGTCGCTGCCAAGGCAGCATGGTCACGGGTATAGCGTTCATAGATGTACTGAATCACCTCTTCACGACGCTCATGCTCGAAATCAACGTCAATGTCAGGTGGTTCGTGGCGTTCTTTGGATACGAAGCGTTCAAACAGCACGTGAATCCGCGCAGGATCGACCGAGGTGATCATCAAACAGAAACACACAGCAGAATTCGCGGCGGATCCCCGTCCTTGACACAAAATGCCACGTTCACGCGCGAAGCGAACGATGTCATGCACCGTCAGGAAATACATTTCGTAGTTCAGCTCTGAAACCAGCTTCAGTTCCTTTTCCAACAACTCAACCACATCGGGTGGTATGCCGTCAGGCCAGCGCTGACGTGCGCCGACGTACGTGAGTTGACGCAGGTGTTCAGCAGGGGTGAGACCTGGTGGTACTAAGTTTGCTGGGTAGGCATAGGCTAGCTGATCCATCGTGAACGTGCAGGCTTTCGCAATGCGAACAGACTCGGCCAACATGTGTTCGTGATAGAGCTCCTGCAAGGTCTCGAGGGATCGTAGATGGCGTTCGCTATTTGAATCAACCAATGCGCCGAGTTTGCTTACTGGGCTACCGACCCGGATGGCTGCGAGTGTATCCAAGAGCCGCTTTCGATCTGGAACGTGCATATGGACATCATTTGTAGCGACGATCGGCAAGTTCAAGGTCAACGCCAATTCCAAGGCGGTAGCTGTTTTGTCGGTATCTTCACCGTCCATGAACAACTCAAGGGCCAGCCATAGATGTGGCAGGCAAACACGCAACGCGTCTCCGACGAGGGTCAAGTCATCCACTCTTCCGCATGGTACAGGCCAGATCGCGAAACAATCACGTACGCCTTGCAACATGCCCATATCAAGTGAATAGCCGCCTTTCTCAGCGTTGCGACGTGCGCGAGTGATCAAGCTGGAAAGTTGCTGATACGCAGTCAGTGTCGGTGCTAGGAGCACGATCTCAACTGACTCGAATGAGGCAATGGGAAGTTTGAATTCGGAGCCGACAATCAGCTGAATGTCTTTCGCCTTCGCTGCTTCGTACGCCTTGACAATGCCGTAAAACGAACATTCGTCCGTAATGGCAATCGCTTGGTAACCTAACGCATGTGCCTGTACGACCAGTTCTTCCGGATGCGATGCGCCGGTCAAGAATGAATAGTTGGATTTACAGTGCAGTTCGGCAAATCCGATTCCTAAAGCCTGTTCAGGCGAAGTAACCATGCACAAACCAGCCTTGCGCGTCGCGGAAGCACCAACACCAGGTTTCGTCGCGGTCTCGGGCTACGAAATAGTCACGATGCTGTTCATGGTCCCACCACCCGCATTGAATTCGCTCAGGACCGCTGACAATGTGCAAGTGCCCAGCACGCACCCAAACCGGCGGTTCCAATAGCCACAACGGCCGTCGACCAAGCTCAGGCACATTGGCCGTCGCATCATGTGCGTCGGACTCATTTGTCGGCATCCAAGCAAACTCTGGACGATGATCGTCGAGAATGCAGAATCGTTGAAGTGCACCCTCCCCTAGGCGTGCGGTTAATCGATCAAGCAATTCACGCGACGGTGTAGGTTGCGTCAGCGGCTGTCCCAGCACATCGCGTTCAACCCACTTCAAACCAAGATGTGCTGTACGTAATGCATCCAATGTCACCGTCATCGCTTCACTCGGTAGATCAACGGTCTCCATGCGTAAGCGCGTGATTGCCATGATTTCGGCGACTTCATGACGCGGCTGTTCAAACCCCACTTCAAACGTAGCACCATCCCCCTCAAATGCATATACACCCCAACGCAACCGTCGCGCACCTAAATTCAGTTGCCTAAGCCATGTTGATAACCTCCTGGCCAAGTGCTCCATGGGTTCAAGTACTTCATCCTTTCCATGTGCGGGATCGATCAAGTGCAAGTTTTCGCTAAATGTTTCAGGAGGATGTTCCGTCTCCCATGGGTCAACCCGTTCGCCTGTCAGTTGCGCTACGTAATCTGTCAGTTCGTCGCCGAATCGTTTACGCAACTCGTGTCTTGGCACGTGCACGATGTCCCCAACGTTGCGCATGCCCATGTTCGAGAACCGTTCACGGATTTTGGGTTCAAGTTCCAGGCAATCGAGCGACGTTGTGTCCAACTGCTGTATCCCATTGTGCTCAATCTCGCATCTTTCTGGATAGTTGGGCCAAGTAGCTCCAACACCACTTTTGGCGAACGCCAGCGATGCGCGCGGCGTATGCGCAATGCCGATTGCTACGAAATGACCCATGCGACCAAAGCGAGACCGCAGCCTGGCTCGAACCTGATTGACCCCGCCGAA
>JAGWBO010000115.1:0-361 GCA_021295855.1 Pseudomonadales bacterium
CTCGGAGACGCTATTGGGCACGGAGCATGCTTGGCTGGCGGCAGTTCTCGACTGCGACGCCGAACGTCGCTCATCGAGCGCTCGCGCGGCTTGAGAAACTTGGATTCGTTACGCAGATCATCACCCAAAACGTGGACGACCTGCACGAATCCGCAGGTCAGAAAAATGTCATTCCGTTGCATGGCTCACTTCGAACCGTAACGTGTGTGGACTGCCAGAAGCGCGAACCTCGAAGCGGTATTCAGGCGCAACTAGAGATCTCCAACCCTCGGTTTGTCTCAGCTGCAGTTATGCCGGATGCGGGTGGAGAGGGCTTCTACGCTATTGATGTTGACGATTCGTTTGCCGTGCCAAATTGCGC
>JAGWBO010000115.1:443-3329 GCA_021295855.1 Pseudomonadales bacterium
AGTTGTTGGGACGTCCTTGATGGTTTACTCAAGTTTCCGATTAGTCAAGCTGGCTCATGAACTGAGCATCCCAGTTGCTTCGCTTGGATACGGCGTCACTCGAGGAGACTCGCTGATGTCGTTGATGATTCGCCGCGAGATCGCGTCGACCTTTGAAGAACTGATAGAGTGCTTGCAGGTCTAACATTTTGGGTACGATTAAGTTAGAACGTATTCGTTCTGTGAGGTCGCAATGATGCGTTCGCGGAGCTCTGTAGAGGCTCGGTCACGATGAGAGTGTTTGATCGCGTAGCGAGGCATGTACTGTGGGCCAGAGCAATTACTCTGATCACGTTCGTTGCATTGATTCAAATTAGCGCGCATGCGCAGGAAGAGCCAACTGAGGAAGAAGCCGAACAGGAGGAAACTCAGGGAGAAGCGCCGGTTACGTTAGCGAGCATTCTCGACTCCAAACCTGATCCAAAGGACTACGCCAAGCGCACACATTGCATTTCAAAGGTCGCGATTCGCGATCACGAAGTTCTGAGTAAACGCCACATCGTGTTCACCATGCGTGGGGAAAAGCGTCAGAAAATGCTGGTTCAGTTCGGGAGGCACTGTTTTGGGTTACATCACAATGCAGTCCTCAACTTGGAGTCGCGTGGCTCATCGAGACTATGCATTGGTGACTATGTACGTACGGAAGTATTTGAATTCGGTCGTCGATCTTGGGGACCTCGTTGCACGATACCGAAGTTTGAACCTATTTCCGACTATCAGTTAAACCTCCTACGAGATGCGCTGCATACGGGTCGTGTTGAGTAGTTAGAGCACGTAATTGTGAGGACATCAGTGTATTGGGAGCACTCCAAATTGGATCGAGCTTTAGCATCCGATCGAAAAAACGAAGAGCGCTCGATAAAGCGATATATTCATAGCTTGAAATTCGCGATTCAATAGTAAAATCAGATTTAGTGCAGTAAGCACATGGCGTATGAAACATGGATGTTGACCGTAAGACGATTAACGGGTTTACGACTCGCGAAGTCTGTGGCAGGTCGAATCTGAGCGAGTACCAACTCCACCAGCTTCGCAAGAAGCAGCTTCTTCAGCCGGTTAAACAAGACAACGCTCAGCTCCTCTACCGATTTCAGGATATGGTCGTTGCCTGCGACATCGGCAGACTTGTGAATGAAGGTACGAGTTTTGCTAAGGTTGTCGACGCCTATACCACCGTTCTCCGTACCCGCGGTGAAGATCTCTCTCACTCGTCGGCCATCAAATTCATCAAGAACTCGGGCTTGGTTGGTGGCGACATACTGGTTCAATCTGAGCAAGGATTGCTTGACCCAGAAACGGGTGAGCGCGCATTCGATTTCAACGACGTGTTGCAACCTAAACGAGCGCGTTTGGTGCGGACGCTTGAATCGCTACGTGTTGCTCAGCGTGTTCGGTCCGAGTCTCCTGACGCCGAGGATTGGTATCAGTACGCGCTTGATTGCGAAGACGATGAAAACGACGCGGAAGCGAGACGCGCGTATGAAATCTGTATTAACCATGATGAGAGCAATGCGGATGCGTGGGTTAATCTTGGTCGACTTCACTTCTTAAGTGGCCGTCAACTCGATTCACGCTATTGCTACGAGAAAGCGCTAGCGGTTGATTCGACTCATCAGATCGGTAACTACAACTTAGGGATTCTGTTTGAAATGTTCGAGTCGAACGAACTAGCGATCGAACATCTCACACGGGCGGACGGAATACTTGAGTCGTTCCAATGTTTGGCGCGCATCTACAAGAAGCTTGGAGACGCCAAACGTGCGGATGACTGTATGAAGAAATTCTTCGAGCTGTCGTTCAAAGAAACGTAGTAGAGAATTGGTGCGTTTAAGTCCTGCCACGAGCAGGTAACGCGCTTAAATCAGTTAACCAGCTGCGTGATAAAGCAGCTCGGTCGTGCCTTCGTCGCCTTTATGTAAATCGATTATTGCCTCAATGCTGGGCATACAAGAACCACAGCATCCCGCCGCGCCAAGTTCACGATTGATCGCATTGACCGAATCGTGTCCTTCGTTTATTGCTTCGACGATCTCGGTATCAGTTACGCCGAAACAGATGCACACATACATGCGGTTATTGTATACGATAATGAGATTGATTACCAATTAGATTAGATGAACGATATTCCTAGTGAAGCATACTGCAATTTAACTGAATGAATATACAGGAGAAGTTTGCTAATATTTCTTTACGGATTATCAAGGATTAGTCATGAACCCTCAAGATTCGCAGGTCATTACACTACTGAACAACGTGCTGAAGAATGAGTTAACGGCAATTAACCAGTATTTCCTGCATTCCCGCATGTTCAACAACTGGGGATTGAAATACCTTGGCGAATACGAGTACAAAGAATCCCTCGACGAAATGAAACACGCCGACACGCTGATTGAACGCGTGCTCTTCCTTGAGGGGTTGCCAAATCTGCAGGACTTGGGTCGCTTGTATATCGGCGAGACTCCGCGCGAACTATTAGAGTGCGACTTAAGGTTAGAGATGGAGGCGATGCCGAGTCTTCGGGAGGGTATTGCATTTTGTGAAGAAGCTCAGGATTACATCTCCAGAGAGATTTTCGAGCGCATCCTTGAATCCGAAGAAGAGCACGTGGATTGGCTAGAGACTCAGCTAGATCTGATCGAACGTGTAACGCTCGAGAATTACCTGCAACGTCAAATGCGTGAAGACTAAACTGATATGCCCAGAGTCGCTTATCGACCATTAAGCGATGCCGTCAGTCGCGGTGACGCAAAGAAGCTAGCAAGGCTAGCAATGCACGACCCAGTAGCTGCACGCCACTGGAAACCGATCATGGATGCTGCATTTGCTGGGAATGTTTCGTGCATCGAT
>JAGWBO010000003.1 GCA_021295855.1 Pseudomonadales bacterium
CGCCGAGAACCATCGCGAGCGAGTTTATTACGTTGTTCCCCGCGATGACACGCGCAACCTTCCCTGGTGGCGTTCTGTTCTGAATAAGCGCTTGCATAGGCACCACAAAAACACCTGCGGATATACCTAAAAACGTCAAGTCGGCAAGTAGTCTCGGGATGCCGTCTGCGCCCAAAAACTCGAACGCGCTTCGTAACGGAACGGGTTCAATTGCTGAAATGCTGAAATACGCGTCGATGCCCCATATGCTCATCCCTAGCGCACCAAGCGGCACCAAGCCGATTTCGATTTTCCTTCCACTCATTCGTTCGCAGATCAACGAACCGATCGCAATGGCAACGGTGAAAACGACCAAAAGGGCAGTCACTACGGTACCATCGCCATAGAGATACTCTTTTGTCAAGTTCGGAACCTGTGTTAGGAACACCGAGCCGAGTAGCCAGAACCAAGACACCCCTAGTACGCTGCGGAATACCGCTTTACGCTCCATCGTTAACTTAATGAGATTGACTGTCTCTGTGACGGGATTCCAGTTGATCTTTGCTTGTTGTGCCGGTGGTGCAGGCGCGATCTGTAAACACGCAACGAAGCCAACGATTGCGGTCATGATGACGGTGATCGAAACCCATACATTCACCTGACTCATATCACCCAAGAGGTCGGAATTGCCAAGAACACCACCAACGATGGTGCCCAGTAGGATCGCGACAAACGTTCCCATTTCGATCATCGCATTACCGCCTACCAACTCTGATGGATGCAGCTGTTGCGGGAGCAGCGCGAACTTAATAGGACCAAAGAATGTGGATTGCGCACCATAGAGGAATAGAACCGCAAGCATCGTAACGAGATTTTGTGTAACCAACGCCACTGCCACAAGCATGGCAATCAGAATCTCGGTAGCCTTAATGTAGCGGACGAGTTTCGCCTTGTCGTAACTGTCTGCTAACGCTCCTGAAGTTGCCGAAAGTAGAAAAAACGGCAAGATGAATAAGCCAGCTGCGAAGTTGTTAAGTAGGTTCGTGTCGTAGGCATCGGCAATTGCGCTGAAGACAAAAATCAGCAACAGCGCTTGCTTGTATACGTTGTCGTTAAACGCACCAAAAAACTGCGTGATAAAAAGCGGTAATAACCGTCGAGTACCTAGCAATCCGAACTGAGTCGTTGGGTGCTTGATCTCGGTCGCGAATTCAGCCATTGATTGATTGTTCGTGTTAAGACACTGTCAGATGTAGAAGGGGTCTCTATCTCTCGTCGCATGATTGACTAGCGAGTAACAAGGTAGCATACATACATTCACTACGTTCAGCCTAGCGTACGCCGCGACAAGCCTAGTCGTAGCGTTGACTTTATTAAGACAGCGGATTGAATTAGAACAGCAGCCTTACACAAGTGGCGAATCTGTACAGACGCTTCTCACCCGAATTGGTTTAACCTCAGCACACTCGGAGAATTCGAATGAATCGTGCACTTCCCCGCATATTTGCATCCACGTGTCTTTTTGCCGCATTGGTACAAGCGCAGTCTCCGGGTAGTCCACCAACACCTCCGCCACCGTCGATCGACCGCATCGCAGTGATCTCGGTTGAAAGCATGCGCTCTACGCTAGAGACACGCTTCAATCGCGTGGACACGAACGGAGATGGATCGCTGAGCAAGGAGGAATACCTATTCTTGTCCCGTTACCCAAAGATCAACCAAACACGAGCGGAACAAGATGAGGAGAGCGAGGGTGATCGACGAGAACAGGATGGACCGCTGCCGTACATACGACGTCTCCTCTCGATAGCTCAATTGGAATTCGACATCCTCGACACCGATAAAGACGAGACGATCAGCGCTGCGGAGAGGAAGGCATTCATCGACGTCCTATCGACGTTAGATTCGAATGACGATGGCAACATCGAACCGGACGAATTGCAAGACATGTTCAAATCTCTCAATGCTTCCAAAAAGAAGCGTCAATAAAACTGAACGGTTTGAATTGTTCGCGTGAGTCAAATTTCTAGCTTTCGAGGGTACTGTTGCGAAAAGCCGAGCGGTACGGTAGTACTTTGTGTGCTCGACTAGAGTCATTCCAATACTAGGTCATCCGACCCACGACGATGACGACGTGCCTCAAAGAAAGTTACAGCTCTAGCTATTGTTCAACAACATTCTCCGGCCGCATCCCGAGTTGCGTGCGCCAAAATGACAAATGGACCCAAAATTCTCACAATCGATTCGATGCGTCGGATTTCTCTTGTAGTTTCGTATAACGGATAGACAACACACGAGAAATCAAATGAATTTCAAAACGCTCACTGTCATCGCACCCGTTTGTTTCGTTGCTGCGATGACCCACGGACAGACACCCGAAGATGCGACCGCCGCAACTACCTCACCGGCTGATAGAGGTGGAGGGATGGCGATTGAAGATATGCGCGCCGCGATCCAAATGCGCTTCGACCGTATGGACGCGGACGGCGACGGCTTCGTCAGTAAAAAAGAGTTTCCGGGTCCGCGACGCCGTGCGAGCGGCAACCAACGACCCTCGGGCGATGCTGATAGTCGTACCGGTGAGAGACGAGCGGCAGGAGAGCGACCACCACGACGGCAAGGGCGCATGCCCATGCAATGGCGTTCCTTCGACGACTATGACAGTAATAAGGATGGCCAAGTCAGTAAGGACGAGATGGCAGCACCTATCGACGAATTGGCTTCGCTGGACGCAAATGGTGATGGCAGATTAGATCGAAGCGAGATGCAGGCCATGCGTCCATCGAGAGATGCCTCTAAGAAAATGAAGCAGGACACCGAGTAAACGCGAATCACCTGAGTTGGTATGGTGTGAATCAATCTTGCACGGTTCGGTCGATGCCATCGTAGATGGATCAACCAACATTGAAAGCCGATTCTGACGAATATCTCATGCAACGCGTTCAGCAGCGAGATGAAGCCGCATTTTCGATATTGGTGCAACGCCATACGCGGAGTATTCACGCGTTTATCTTTCGTCTTTGCGGTAACCGCATCGATGCCGAAGACTTATCCCAGGAGACGTTTCTCAGACTTTGGCAGCGAGCCGCCAATTGGACTCCCAACACGGTGCGATTCACAACGTGGCTCCATCAGATCGCGCGAAACCTTTGTATTGATCAATTCCGCAGAGAGCAATCTCGCAAGCGAACATCAAATCAAGAGAACATCGCGACCGAGGACTCAACGATCGATTCGTTCGAGGCAGACACGCAACGGCAGGCTACGTTCGACGCCTTTCGCAAGTTGCCGGAACGTCAGCGTACCGCCGTGGTGCTGTGTCAAATGCACGGATGGACGCAGCAGGACGCCGCCAAAGTCCTGGATACGACCGTCGACGGCGTTCAGGCGTTGATAAGTCGCGGCCGTCGAACACTACGTGACGTGCTGGTAAAGAACGATGAATGAACAAGATTTTGAGAAGCTGCTAGACCTATACGGTAGCGACGTCGCACGCTGGCCAGAACACGAACGCGAGGAGGCAAGTGCGTTGCTTTCTCAGAGTCGCTCAGCATCAGAACTTCTAAACGCACAAGCAACTGTCGAAAAGCGCCTTGCCGACGCGATGTTAGTTCCTGAGACCTACGGTCTTGAACAAAAAATCATGGCGCGTTTCGCGACTCACAAGCAACGCTTTGACATTCGCTACTGGATGGAATTCATTTGGAAACCTGCATTTGCAGCCGCGTGTTCGCTTGCGTTCGGCTTTTATCTCGGCGCGGCGAATCAAGAGGTGCCTACGGATCTTGAAGAAGATTTAGCATACGTGACGTTCTACGACTACGAATCGTGGTCCGGGGATTCGGAAGATGAGTCGTAAAGCGCTGATCATTGCCTGCGTCATCTCACTCGTTGTGAATCTGGGATTTGTAGGTTTTTTTGTCGGAAAGTCGTTCGCTCCGCACGTCCGTATAGACCGTGTAGCGACCTGGACCAGCACACCTTTGGAACGCACTCTGCGTCCGCTAGGACCTGAACGAGTTCAGGAGTTGATTCCAAACACGAGAGAACATCGGAAGATGGTGCGAGAGGGATTGAAGGAGCTTCGTCGTGCGCAATCCAAACTGTATCGTGCAACGGTCGAGGAACCATTCGATGCTGCTCGACTTAAAGTTGCGCAGGAAGAATTCAATGAGTTATTTCTTGCAGCCAAATCGCATCATGACGAGATGTGGCTTGAAGTCGCAGTGAAACTGCAACCTGCGGAGCGACAGCAAATCATGAGTACTTCCATGCCGCGTCGACATAACGAAGATCGTCGACGCGCGAAACCCAAAGTACCGAAGATTCCTGAAGTTGAGGTACCTGAGGAGATCGCTGACACGCCCGTCGAGTGATACTACGAGGAATTCTTGACACGACTAATGACCGGAGCGACACGTGTACGCGGTTTCGCACTACCAGATTCCCATTGCTCCGCAATCGTTATGAACCTCGCAACCAACTGAGTGTCATATCGCGAGTCAATTCTGCCATCAGTCTGCAACTTAGCAACGCGCTCTACGTTTCGCTCGATATCTGCTATGAGCGAGTCGGCCGCGGTAGTACCTGACTCCAGTAGCTGAAACAGCTTCAGCCGCAAGGCGACATTTGGGCTTGTTCCCGAGGTATCTAACTCCTCCGAGGTAGCGCCGTGTTCTACTGTAGTAACGATTTCGTCATATAAACCACGCTTTGAGCCGAAGTGGTGATAAATCATTCGCTTATTGACCCCGGCGAGGCTGGCAATGTCGTCGACCGTGGTACCCTTATAACCGCTCTTCGAGAATGCGATCGTACCGGCGTGAAGTATTGAATCGCGAGAACTTGCCCCAACATCATCGTTTAGGACAACGCCTTCCAACTCTAATAACGAACGCTTGAATGACAGACCACCCGCATATCCGACCAGCCGCCCGTTTGCCCCGATGACGCGATGACACGGCACAAATATTGCGAGCGGATTCCGGTTATTCGCCAACCCAACCGCACGTGCCGCCTTGGCGTTTCCAATCCTATCGGCTAATTCGCCGTAGGTCACTACGCTGCCATAGGGAATCTGTCTCAGTGCGTCCCACACACGGCGTTGAAACTCTGTGCCGCGGTTTGTGTAGTCAACTGGGATCGTAAATTCGCGCGTTGAACCACTGAAGTAACTATCCAGTTCATCTTTTATCTCTATAAACCGGCTCTCATCATATTGGATTGGACCACTCGGGTATGATTGAGGGTTCATCACGCACTCTTTAGTTACTAATCCAGTCCCTTGATCCGCTTCGTTATTAAATACAACCGCAATCAACCCTTCATCTGTCGCGAACAACGTCAATGGCCCGAACGGGGACTGGTACCTAACTGCGTATTTCATGGTTATGCTGTAATCAATTCGTTACTGAAGACTATTATAAGTAAATATTTTGTTACTGATTCAAGAATCTTCACTGTGATCGTGGACGATTTCTAAAATTTCATCCCGCCTCTTTTCAAGTACACAATTGTGCGCTCGCTGTTCGTTAGTTCTCTCCGGTGATCCCCAAACGCTATCATTAGCGGTTACGTGTTGAGACCCAATATGCCCTCCAGTCACGATACGATCGCTGTTCGCGGTGCGCGAACCCATAACCTACAAAACATCGATGTTGACCTACCCCGCGACAAGCTGATCGTCGTTACGGGGTTGTCCGGGTCAGGTAAATCTTCGCTCGCGTTCGATACCTTATACGCTGAAGGCCAGCGGCGTTATGTTGAATCGCTGTCGGCATACGCACGCCAATTCCTTTCGATGATGGGCAAGCCCGATGTAGACCACATTGACGGCCTTTCACCGGCGATTTCAATCGAACAGAAAGCAACATCTCATAACCCACGTTCCACAGTCGGCACGATCACGGAAATCTATGACTATCTACGCCTTCTCTATGCGCGGGTCGGTGAGCCACGTTGTCCGACCCATGGGAACAAGCTGGATGCGCAGACGATATCTGAAATGGTCGATCACGCGCTGGCGTACCCAGAGGGTACACGTGCCATGGTATTGGCGCCAGTCATTGAAGATCGCAAAGGCGAACACGAGCATGTATTTGCGGAACTTGCAGCCGCTGGTTACGTACGCGCACGCATCGACGGTATCGTAGCTGAACTTGACACAAAACCCAATCTCCACAAGAACCGTAAACACACGATTGAAGCGGTCGTTGATCGTTGCGTTATCCGGCCTGATAACCAACAACGATTGGCAGAAAGTTTCGAAACCGCGTTGGAGCTAGGTGAAGGACGAGCGCTCCTAGTTGGCATGGACGATGCGGATACGATTCCAGAAACAGTCTACTCAAATCGATACGCCTGTCCTAAATGTGGTTATTCGATCGTCGAACTTGAACCACGGATGTTCTCTTTCAACAGTCCTCATGGTGCGTGCAGTAGTTGCGACGGCTTAGGAACCGAGCAGAGTTTCTCTCCAGATCGCGTGATCGTCGACTCCTCCTTATCCCTCGCTGAAGGGGCGTGTATGGGCTGGAGTCGAAATACCCGGCATTACTTTCACATGTTTGAAAAGCTCGGCGAACACTACGGCTTTGATCCTGACAAACCGTGGCGTCGACTCAAGAAAGAACACCAGAACATCGTCTTATATGGCTCAGGCGACGAGAAGATCGACTTCAGCTTCAAACTTCGGAACGGGCGTGTCATCAAAAGAGTCTTCAGATTTGAAGGCGTGCTACCGATGTTAAAGAGGCGGATGCACGAAACCAGTTCTGATGGCATCCGGGAACATCTTGCGGCCATGATGTCCAATGCCCCTTGTTCAGATTGTGGCGGGTCGCGACTGCGCGAAGAAGCACGAAACGTATTCATCGGTGACCAAAACATTGATCAGATCACGGCTTATTCCATTCATCACGCCCTCGAATACTTCAATAACCTCAAATTCACAGGCCAACGTAGGATCATCAGCGAGAAAATCCTCATTGATATTCGAGCACGTCTCCGATTTCTAAACGACGTTGGATTGACCTATCTCACCCTGAATCGCAGTGCCGGAACATTGTCTGGAGGCGAAGCGCAGCGAATCCGGTTAGCCAGTCAAATTGGCGCGGGACTGGTCGGTGTGATGTACATCCTGGACGAGCCATCAATTGGCTTACATCAGCGTGACAACGGTCGATTACTACAGACGCTTTGCCACTTGCGGGACATAGGCAATACGGTAATCATCGTTGAACACGACGAAGAAGCCATTCGAACGGCTGATCACATCGTAGATATCGGTCCTGGTGCTGGCATTCATGGTGGCACAATCGTCGCGCAAGGTCAGATCGAGGCGATTAAAAAGACATCGGGATCAATTACCGGCGATTATCTTGCGGGTCGCCGAGTCATCGAGCTCCCCACCAAGCGCACGCCCGTCAACCGCAAGCGCATCGTCAAGATAACTGAAGCCAAAGGAAACAACTTAAAGAAGATTGACGTTGCGATTCCCATCGGGCTGTTCACTTGCGTGACAGGGGTATCAGGATCCGGTAAATCCACTTTCGTAAACCAGACGCTCTATCCCATCACGGCGAGAGAGCTTAATAAGGCTACTACCGTCGTCGCGAAAGAATACGGCAGCTGCGATGGCCTCCAGCATCTTGATAAGGTCGTGGAGATCGACCAGAGCCCAATCGGCAGAACACCGCGATCTAACCCGGCAACCTATACACAGATGTTTGGTCCAATCCGGGATCTTTTTGCTCGCACGCAGGAAGCACGTGCTCGAGGCTACAAACCAGGTCGCTTCAGCTTTAACGTGAAAGGTGGTCGGTGCGAGGCATGCCACGGAGATGGTCTTATCAAGGTCGAGATGCACTTTTTACCAGATGTCTACGTCCGATGTGATGTATGTGAGGGTAAACGCTACAACCGAGAGACCTTAGAAGTTCGTTACAAGGGCAAAAACATCCACGATGTATTGGATATGGATGTCGAAGAAGCATCTGAATTCTTCTCGGCAATACCAGCCATTCACAAGAAACTTCAAACGCTTCAAGACGTTGGTTTGTCCTACATTCGTCTTGGTCAGAGTGCGACCACGCTATCCGGTGGCGAAGCGCAGCGAGTCAAGCTGTCGCGTGAGCTCTCGAAGACCGACACAGGTAGCACGCTCTACATCCTTGACGAACCAACTACCGGGTTGCACTTCTACGACATCCAGCATCTTCTCGATGTCTTACATCGCCTTCGTGACCGCGGCAATACGGTGGTCGTGATCGAACACAATCTCGACGTTATCAAGACAGCAGATTGGGTGATTGATCTAGGTCCCGAAGGTGGATCCGGGGGCGGGCAAGTAGTTGCCGAAGGTACGCCCGAACAGTTAGCCGCGCATAAGCAGTCGTATACCGGACAATTTCTGCGACCTGTATTAAGACAACTCGAATTAAACCAAGCCGCTGGCTAGCTGCCTTCCACTATCGATCAGTCGATTCAGGCCTTTGGCTTGTCCGTTTCCTCAGACGCTTGCGCATCATCCTGCGATTCGGCTTCTGACTCATCAGATTCTGTAGAACCGCTAATCTCATCGACTTCAGCCGTGGATTCAGCTTCGTCGTCTACCACTTCGTCCGTTACCTCCGCCGACTCAGACTCTTCCGATGCGTCGGTTTCAGCAGCTTCAGTAATGACCGTCGCCTCCTCATCTTGAGTTGCAGCATCTGTAGGTAACAACGGCTCAGGTGCTTGTTCAACCGTCACTTCCGGTTGGTCCATGAGCTGCATGTAGGCAACCATCGCGGAGTCTCCTCGGCGATATCCAGCCTTTAAGATCCTCGTGTAACCACCCGGGCGATTTAGATATCTTGGCCCTAGCTCTGTAAACAACTTCCCGACTGCAGCTTTGTTTCGGAGCTTCGCAAACGCGCGACGCCGATTCGCCACGGAATCGTTTTTACTTAACGTGATCAAGGGTTCGACGTATCGTCGAAGTTCCTTCGCCTTGACGACGGTCGTCTTGATCGTTTCATGCTCGATCAGTGACGCTGACATATTCGATAGCATCGCTTTCCGGTGCGCAGACGTGCGATTGAGATGCCGTCCGCTTTTCTGATGTCTCATGTAACCGATTACCTATCTACGCAGCGCGATTTGAATTTGTTCTAGTTTTGCTTGGCCATGTAGCTCGGCACTTCCATGCCGATGTGGAGACCCATTACTAGCAGCGCGTCCTTAATCTCCTGTAAGGACTTGCGCCCTAGATTGGGTGTCTTCATGAGGTCAGTCTCTTGCTTGCTGACCAGATCGCCAATCGTCTCAATTCCTTCAGACCGCAGTGCATTCATGGCACGCACACTCAACGTAAGATCCTCAATCGAGAAGAAAAACTCTCGAGGTACTTCCTCACTAGCAGTGTCTGCTACGGTGGTCGCTGCCGTAGGCAACAACCCTTCGTCCACGAACGCGCTCAACTGCTGCTGCAAGATGCTCGCAGCACGAGTGATGATCTCCTGCGCATCGATCGTGCCGTTCGTTTCGACCTCAAGAATCAACTTGTCTAAGTCGGTTCTTTGCTCGACACGCGTGCTTTCGACCTGATAAACCACTCTTTGGACTGGACTATAGCTTGCATCCAACATCAGATGGCCTGTGGTCACGGTTTCAAAATCATCGCCTTTGTCGCTTGCCGGAACGTAACCGCGACCTTTCGTTACTGTTGCTTCAAGATAGATCTCGCCTTTCTCACCGAGCGTACAAACGACGTGATCAGGATTGGCGATCTCGACGTTGGCATTGTCCTGAAAGTCTTTAGCCGTAACTTTCACTTCCTTCTTGGAAGCCCCTTTTGCATTCAAACGCAATACCGCGGTCGGTTGAGTACCGTTAAGTCGTACGTTGACACCCTTGAGATTCAAGAGTATGTCAACGACGTCTTCATAGACGCCTTCAATATTCGAGTATGGTTGCTCAACACCGTCGATCTTCACCTCGGTTATTGCACTTCCTGGCATGAAGCCAAGAATGATCCGACGTAGCGCATTACCAACCGTGTGGCCCATCCCACGTTCAAATGGTTCGAGGATGACCTTCAGAGCGCGTTTTGGATCCATGTCATCGATCGATTCGACAACCATGGTGGCAGGTGTAAGCAAAGTGCCGACCTGCTGCAGCGACATTGCACCGTCTTGCCCTTCTTCGGAAGTGGCTTCGTCGGTTACCGGCGCGTCGTCAGCGCTGTTTGCTTCAAGCTGGGACGATTCTGCTGTCATTGATGTGATGGTCCTCTTATGACCAAAGGTGAGAGTGTGTTGTTACCTTTTAACGCCGACGCAACGCGTCGCGTCTCAAGCCGGAGCTTCGCTACTTGGAGTAATGCTCGACGATCAAGTTTTCTTGGATTTCATGGGAAAGCTCTTCCCGATCCGGATAACGCTTGAAAATGCTCGACTGGTGTTCGGTATCAACTTCAATCCAGTCGATTGGCGCACGTTGTTCCGCTAACTGGAGCGCGACCTGGATTCGAACCTGACCCTTCGCCCGATCCCGAACGGTGACGACATCCCCTTCGCTTACCTGATATGAAGGGATATTGACCACGACGCTGTTGACCTCGATGGATTTGTGTGACACGAGTTGACGTGATTCAGCCCGCGTGCTACCAAACCCGGATCGATAGACTACGTTGTCAAGTCGACACTCCAACAATCGTAGCAAATTCGCTCCCGTGGCGCCTTTCTGCCGATCTGCTTTCTTGTAGTAGTTACGAAACTGGCGTTCAAGCACACCGTAGAGTCGCTTCACTTTTTGTTTCTCGCGCAGTTGGATCGCAAAGTCACTTTGACGGCCACGACCCGCATTGCGTCGAATGTTCGGTTCACCAGGTTTTTTACCTTCTTTGCACTTATCACCAAGCGCGCGAACACCGCTCTTCAGAAAGAGATCCGTACCTTCGCGTCGCGATAGCTTGAGCTTGGGACCTAGATACCTTGCCATATTCAAATTCCCTTAGATGCGACGACGCTTCGGTGGACGACAGCCATTGTGAGGTAACGGCGTCACGTCTGTAATGGTGTTGATACGCAGACCTTCAGCATTCATCGCGCGGACGGCGGATTCACGACCCGGCCCTGGTCCTTTTACGTACACGTCGACGCTTTTCATGTCGAACGTGTCCATGACCTGACGTGCCACAAATGAAGCTGCTTCTTGTGCTGCAAATGGTGTGCTCTTACGTGATCCTCGATAACCCGAGCCACCGGCGGTCTTCCAACCGAGCGTATTGCCCTGACGATCCGTAATGGTGATGATCGTGTTATTGAATGACGCGTGCACATGCGCCAAGCCGTCCGACACCGCACGTCGTTGACGACGTCTGGATGACGAATCGCTTCGATCGCCTCTAGCCATACTTTAGCCTCTGTTTACCTTGCGACCGCGCCGCGTGCGCGCATTGGTTTGGGTGCGTTGTCCGCGAACCGGCATGCCTCGTCGATGCCGGATGCCTCGATAGCAGCCTAAATCCATGAGACGTTTCACGTTCATATCCCGCTCACGCCGTAAATCCCCTTCAACGGTTAGCTTTGCGACTTCACCGCGGAGCAAATCAAGCTCCGCTTCGCTGAGATCGGAAATCTTTGCATTGGGATTGACGCCAGCGTTGCCGCACATCTGTTCAGCAGTGGTTCGCCCGATCCCGTAAATGTAAGTGAGCGCGATCCCCGCATGCTTCTGATCGGGAATATTGACGCCTGAAATCCGTGCCATTGACCTAACCCTGCCTTTGTTTGTGCTTCGGATCGTCGCAGATGACGTACAAAACGCCGCGGCGCCTTACGATTTTGCAGTTCCGGCACATCTTCTTGATGGATGCTCGTACTTTCATAGCTGTCCTCGTAACGACTCAGCGTCGCCTGTAATTGCGCAAGTTCGATTTTTCCATGAGCTTGGCGTATTGACTCGACACAAGATGAGCTTGGACCTGCGACATGAAGTCCATTGAGACTACTACGACAATCAAAAGTGCAGTACCGCCGAGCTGAAACGTGATGTCGAAAAAGACGATCATGAATTCGGGTAGTAAGCACACCAAGGTCACGTATAAAGAGCCGAACACCGTCAGCCGCGTGATGACATCGTCAATGTGATTCGTCGTCTGAACCCCCGGTCGGATGCCGGGTATATACGCGCCCTGACGTTTCAGATTGTCCGCAACATCTTTCGGATCGAACACGATCGCTGTATAGAAAAAGCTGAAAAAGATGATGCCAGCCCCGAACAGCAAGATATACAGCGGGCGACCAGGACTCAGTTCTAAGGCAACGTCTTGAAGCCAACCCATACCAACGCCTTGGCCAAACCATTGCGCCATCGATGCGGGTGCCAACAACAGACTGGATGCGAAAATCGCCGGTATTACACCCGCCATATTCACTTTCAACGGTAAATGAGTCTGTTGACCTTGCACAACTCGTCGACCTTGTTGCCTTTTGGCGTAATTCACTGGAATTCGCCTTTGACCGCGCTCGATGAAGACGACAAACCCTACGACTACAACCGCAAACAAACCGACTGCGAGCAATGCAACAATATTGGTCGTTCCTTGTCGGGCCGCTTCGAAAGCCTGTCCAATCGCGGAAGGGAAGCCCGACACAATGCCAGCAAAAATCAGTAGGGAAATGCCGTTCCCCACGCCTCGTTCCGTGATCTGTTCGCCAAGCCACATCATGAACATCGCACCGGTCACTAGCGTTGTAATCGAGATGAAGTAAAAACCATAGCCAGGATCGAACGGCAGTCCTTGCGCCGCAATGCCACCCGTCATGGCTGTGCCTTGCACGAGCGCGATCAGCAAAGTCCCATACCGGGTGTACTTTGTGATCTTGCGCCGCCCTGCTTCACCTTCTTTACGAAGTTGATTCAATGTTGGGTACATCATCGTGAGGAGATTCATGATGATGCTTGACGTAATGTAGGGCATCACCCCCATTGCCAAGATGCTCATGCGCTCGAGTGCACCACCCGAGAACATGTTGAACAAATCAAGAATTCCGCCTTGATTCGCCTCAAATAGATCCGCTAGGCGGTCCGGATTAATCCCTGGTACGGGAATGTGCGTGCCAATTCGGTATACCAACAACGCAAACAGCACAAACAATAGCCGATTACGCAGTTCGGATAATCCCGTCTGCACACCGGCTAAGGTTGGACCGGTCGGCGGCGTGGATGCGGTGGTTACCATGATCGTATGTGTCTAAACCTCGACCGTACCACCAGCTGCCTCAATGGCTGCTTTCGCACCATTGGAGACCTTCAATCCTTTCACTGTCAGCGCACGTTCTACATTCCCTGACAGGAAAACACGCGCTCGTTTCACTTTTCGAGACAACACTCCTGCTGCGACTAGTGTCGCCAATGTGACTTCGTCGCCCTCAACGCTGTTGATCTCACCGAGTCTAACCTCCGCTGTCGTTCGTCCTTTTCGTGACTTGAATCCATAGGTCGGCACGCGCTTCTGCAGCGGAAGTTGCCCACCTTCGAAGCCAAGACGAACGCCTCCGCCTGAACGCGAGTTTTGACCTTTGTTTCCACGGCCGCAAGTACCGCCCTGACCGGCGGATGCACCGCGGCCAACCCGTTTTCGCGTCTGACGACTACCTTTCGCCGGCGCTACTTCATTCAGTCGGAGCCCCATAAACCTACGCCTCACCTTCTACATGGACCAGATAGTCGATCCGATTTATCATCCCTCGAATAGAAGGTGTATCTTCAAGCTCAACGGTCTGGCCGACCCGTCTCAATCCCAGTCCACGCACACATGCTCGATGCTTAGGCATACGTCCAATCGGACTCTTGGTCAATTTGACAACCAATGTCTTCTTCTTGCTCGCCATGTTTTTAACCGATTACTTGCTCCACGGTCAAGCCGCGCTTCGCCGCAATCATTTCGGGCGAGTTGATCTTGCGCAAGCCTTGGACCACTGCAACCACCACGTTGACAGGATTTGTCGAGCCGTAGCATTTTGCTAACACGTCACGCACCCCGGCAGCTTCAAGTACCGCTCGCATGGTTCCACCAGCAATGATGCCGGTGCCCTCTGAGGCGGGACTCATGAAAATCTTCGACGCGCCATGCTTCTCGGTAACCGCATACCACAGGGTCGTCCCATTCAGCTCGATGTCGAACATATTGCGACGTGCAGCTTCACCCGACTTTGTAATCGCGGTTGCCAGTTCTCGTGCGCGGCCGTGCCCAAAGCCAATCCGACCGTTGCCATTCCCAACCACGGTGAGTGCTTTATGGGTGACGATACGACCACCTTTTACGGTCTTATTCACACGCTTAAAGTCGACCAGCTTTTCGATCAACCCTTCTTCGCGACTTTCGTCCGTGTAAGCCATCGCTAGAACACCAATCCTTCTTCTCGAGCCGCATCTGCAAGACTCTTCACACGTCCGTGATACTTGAATCCAGCACGATCAAATGCGACTTGCTTGACGCCAGCTTCTAGAGCACGTTTTGCGACGAGCGCACCAACCGCAGCCGCTGCGGCTTTGTTTCCGGTTTGGTTATCTCGCAATGGCGCTTCCAAAGTCGATGCCTGAGCCACAACTCGGTCACCCTGACCATCGATCACTTGTGCGTACATGTGTTGCGAGGTGCGATGAACGCAAAGCCGCGACCGACCAAGTTCGAGTGACTTCATGCGCGCCCGCCGCGCGCGTCGCATCCGTGTCGCTGTTTTCCGGTTCATGGTCTTACTTCTTCTTACCTTCTTTACGTCTCACGTACTCGTTTAGATAACGAACACCCTTTCCCTTGTAAGGCTCAGGTGGACGCAAACTACGAATTTCCGCCGCTACTTGACCCACTTGCTGTCGATCAATTCCACTAACTACGATCGACGTTTGAGTGGGTGTCGTAATTTCGATGCCATCTGGAATCGGGAAATCAATCGGTTGTGAGTAACCCAGCATCAGATTTAGGCTTCTTGTTTCGATTCGCGCGCGATAACCCGTGCCTTGCAGCTCGAGCTGCTTTTCCCAGCGATCTGTAACACCATGAACCATGTTGCGCAACAACGCTTGATAGGTACCTGCCAGAGCGTATTCGTTTCGAGCTGACGATCGCGGTGTAATCGCCAAGTCGCCGTTTTCCTGCGATACATTGACGCCACCTTTGACGTCGAGCGTCAGTTCACCGTGCTTTCCTTTAACCGTGACGGACGAAGCGTTCAATGCAACATCGACGCCTTCTGGGACCGGTACGGTTCTAATGCTCGCCTTGGCCATCGTCAATTCCTAGAACACCGTACAGAGAACTTCGCCACCTACGCCAAGGCGTCGTGCGGCCTTCTCTGTGATTACTCCCTGGTTGGTTGACAAGATTGCCGTGCCTAAGCCACCACGCACTCGGGGGAGCTCACCGCTTCCGACGTAGCGTCGCAACCCTGGCCGACTCGCTCGATCAATCGATTCAATGACTGGTTTACCGTCGTCCGAGTACTTCAGCGTAATGGTCAATACCGGCTTGGATTCATCAGAGGTTTCGTAACTTTCGATGTACCCTTCCGTTGCCAAAACGTTGCAAATAGAGCGTTTCAATTTTGAATTCGGCATTGTGACGGTCTTCATACGCACCATCTGGGCATTACGTATTCGCGTTAACATGTCTGCCACAGGATCCTGCATCGTCATCTTGATTTACCAGCTCGCCTTGACTAAACCCGGTACATCACCGCGCATCGCGGCTTCACGTAGCTTGTTGCGACCCAAACCGAATTTTCGATAGACCCCACGAGGACGCCCTGAAATACCACAGCGTCGTTGCTGTCTTATCGGGTTCGCATTTCGTGGCAGTCTTTGAAGAGCGTGTTGTGCGGCCAAGCGAGTCTCGTATTCGGCAGATCGATCATTTACGATCGCTTTCAACTCACTTCGCTTTTCCGCGTACTTTGCGCAAATCTTCGCTCGTTTGACTTCCCGCGCAAGCATCGATTTCTTTGCCATTTGGCTCTCAGCTCCTAAATGGAAATCCGAAGGCTCGGAGTAGCGCTAAGCCTTCTTCGTCCGTATTCGCAGTGGTCGTAACACTGATGTTCATGCCGCGGATCCGATCGATCTTGTCATAATCGATTTCTGGAAACACGATCTGTTCGGTCATGCCCATGGAAAAGTTTCCGCGCCCATCAAAGGCTCGTGGGTTCAAACCTCGAAAGTCCCGAATTCGCGGAATCGCGATCCCGATCAGGCGTTCAACAAACTCATACATGCGCGCGCGTCGTAACGTAACCATACAACCGACAGTCCAGCCGGCTCTGATTTTGAACGCCGCCTCTGATTTGCGTGCTGTCGTCAATTTCGGCTTCTGTCCGGTGATCAACGCGAGATCATCTACCGCTGCATCGAGAATCTTTGAGTCGACTTTGCCGTCAACGACCGCGGCACCAACACCCATGTTGAGCGTTACTTTCACCAAGCGCGGCACTGCCATAATCGATGAGTAGCCGAATTCTTCCATCAATTGCGGCCGAATCCCTTCTTGGTACTCGCTGAGCAGATTTGCCATAGCTAAGCAATCCTCTCATCGTTTGATTTGAACGCGCGCACTTTCTCGCCATCTTCTTCGATCAGCTTCACCTTGTCGCGCTTCTGCGTGTCTGGGTTGTAGATCGCTACATTTGAAATGTGCAACGAAGCCTCCTGCTCAAGGATTCCACTCTGTTCACCTTCGCGTTGGGCTTTGACATGACGCTTGACGACGTTGACATTGCCGACGACAACACGATCTTCGCCTACGAGTCGCACTACGTAGCCAATTCGACCTTTATCGCGACCAGCAATTACGATGACTTGGTCGTCAACCCGAATTCGTCGCTTCATCGCCGTTACAGAACCTCCGGTGCCAATGACACGATACGCATGAAATTACTCGTACGTAATTCGCGCGTGACAGGTCCGAATATGCGGGTACCGATAGGTTCATCGCCTTGTAAAAGCACCGCTGCGTTCTGATCGAACTTGATGAGCGAGCCGTCCGACCGCCGCATTCCCTTGCGCGTCCGCACGACGACCGCATTCATGACCTGGCCTTTACGGACTCGTCCATTGGGCGTGGCTTCTTTTACTGTGATCTTGATCACATCGCCAATACGAGCGTAACGACGGCGTGATCCGCCAAGTACCTTGATGCACTTTACCCGTCTTGCGCCGCTGTTGTCGGCGACTTCGAGCATCGTTTCGGCTTGAATCATGGCGTCCTATCCCCGCGTTGATTTGACGTCAATGGATTTCAATTTGAAAGATTTAGTCTTGGAGATCGGGCGACACTCAATCGCGCTTACGAGATCACCAAGACCACACTCGTTGCCCTCATCGTGAATATGGAATTTCGACGACTTCTTGATGTACTTACCGTAGATCGGATGCTTCACGCGTCGATCGACACGAAGTGTGGCAGTCTTATCTGCACCGATTGATACGACCTCACCACGGATGGTGCGCGGGATTTTTACTTCAGCCACTGGATTTCTCTCGCATGATCGTTTTAACTCGCGCAATGTCACGCCTCGTCTGCTTAATCAAGTGCGATTGCGGCAGTTGATCCATTGAGCGTTTGATACGCAGATTGAAGTTCTCTTTCAATAGGCGCACCTGTTCTGCCTTTAATTCGTCAAGGGTCAAATCGCGTAGGTCTGCTGCTTTCATTACGACCCACTCCGACGCACAAGTGTGGTCTTGAACGGTAATTTCGATGATGCCAGTCGAAATGCCTCGCGAGCCGTATCTTCCGTGACGCCTTCCATTTCATACAGGACGCGACCAGGCTGAATTTGTGCAACCCAGTACTCGACACTCCCTTTACCTTTGCCCTGGCGGACTTCAAGGGGTTTCTTGGTGATTGGTTTGTCTGGGAACACCCGAATCCAAACCTTGCCGCCTCGACGCACGTAGCGCGTCATCGCTCGTCGTCCTGCCTCAATCTGGCGAGCGGTCAAACGACCTCGACCCGTAGCTTTCAGTCCATACTCACCAAACGCAACACGACCTCCACGGAGCGCCATTCCGCGATTTCGGCCTTTTTGCTGTTTACGGTACTTAGTCCGCACTGGTTGTAACATCGTTCTTTAAGACGCAAGCCCCTCACGTTCGCCATCACCGATGATTTCGCCTTTGAAGATCCAGACCTTGACTCCTAATGTGCCGTAGGTCGTCATCGCTTCGACAACCGCGTAATCGATATCCGCTCGAAGCGTATGAAGCGGGACGCGGCCTTCTGCAAACGTCTCGGTACGCGCGATTTCAACACCGTTTAATCGCCCCGCGACGCGCACTTTGATGCCTTCCGCACCCATACGGATCGCGTTCGTCATAACGCGACGTACCGCTCGGCGAAACGCGACACGCTTCTCAAGTTGCTGCGCGACGTTTTGAGCTGCTAGATACGCGTCGATTTCCGGTTTGCGGATTTCTTCAACGTCGAGCTTGACTGGCTGATTCATCATGACGGACAGCTCAGCACGCAATTTATCGATATCCGCGCCTTTGGTGCCAATTACCATCCCCGGTCGTGCACTGTGAATCAACACATGGATGTCACTACGTGGGCGCTTGATCTCGATCCGACTCACGTAAGCGTCATGGAGTCGATTCATCAGATAGTCTCGAACCTCGAGATCATTCAGCAAGTAATCTGCATAGTTTCGCTTGTCAGCGTACCAAATCGATGTGTGTTCTTTGTTAATCCCAAGGCGCATACCATTGGGGTTGACTTTTTGACCCACGCTAATGCGCTCCTTGGTTCTCGTCACTCACCGCAAGTGTGATGTGACATGTTCGTTTGAAAACGCGACCCGTGCGTCCCCGCCCATGGTAACGCAATCGCTTCATCGTCAGTCCTTCATTCACGTACGCCTCGGAAATCCACAAGTCGTCGACAGCCGCATTCTTGTTTTCGGCGTTGGCAACCGCTGACTCTAATAGTCGACTAACGTGTTCCGCGCTCTTCTGAACATCAAAGCGCAACACGTCTAGTGCCGAGGTTACCGGCATGCCACGAATCTGATCGACCACCAATCGCGCCTTCTGTGGCGATACACGCAGTCGATTAGCAGTTGCAGTCGCTTTCATCCTTTGCCTACACCCTTACCTTTCGATCCGCGGCGTGACCGCGAAACGTTCGCGTGGGCGCAAACTCACCTAACTTGTGGCCGACCAGCTCCTCCGTGATAAACACCGGAACATGGGCGCGACCGTTGTGTACTTGGATCGTCAGCCCCACCATCTGTGGGACAACCATTGAGCGCCTTGACCAGGTTCTAATCGGCCGTCGATCATTGGTCTCCTGGGCGCGCTCGACCTTCTTGATCAAATGAAGATCCACGAAAGGTCCCTTGCGAAGTGAACGAGCCATGTGCTATCTCCTTCCTCTTCGTCTTACGATCAGGTGGTTCGTGCGTTTGTTGCGCCGAGTTTTGAAGCCTTTGGTCGGTTTACCCGTCGGCGACACCGGGTCCCGTCCACCGGATGACTTCCCTTCGCCTCCGCCAAGCGGGTGGTCAACCGGGTTCATTGCTACGCCTCGCACTGTGGGACGTATCCCGCGCCAGCGCTTGGCCCCAGCTTTACCTAGCGAGCGTAAGTTGTGTTCTGGATTGCTGACCTCACCCAGGACCGCACGACACTCCGCTAATACGCGTCGCATCTCGCCGGAACGAAGACGCAACGTTGCATAGGCGCCTTCGCGAGCAACCAGTTGTGCGGACGTCCCGGCGCTACGTGCCAATTGAGCACCTTTGCCAGGTTTAAGTTCGATACAGTGCACGACACTACCCAGCGGTAGGTTTCGCAACGGCATCGCATTGCCTACGCTGATTGCCGCGGATGTACCAGACCGTACCGTATCACCTGCTTTTAAACGTTCTGGCGCGATGATGTACCGACGCTCACCGTCCTGATACTTGACGAGCGCGATGTTCGCAGATCGATTCGGGTCGTATTCCAAACGCTCAACCGTGGCGGGAATGTTGTCTTTCGTTCGCTTGAAATCGATCTTTCGATAGTGCTGTTTATGTGCGCCGCCGCGGTGACGCGTGGTGATGCGTCCCGCATTATTCCGACCGCCCCGTCCATGCTGGCTTTCAAGTAAAGGTTTGTACGGCGAGCCTTTGTGCAGATCCGGCTGAACAACCTTCGTGAGGAAGCGACGACCTGGGGACGTCGGTTTGGTTTGTATAACCGCCATCAAAAATCCCTCGTAAAGTCGATGTCATCACCTTCTGCGAGGCGCACGTATGCCTTTTTCCAAGACTTAAAACGACTAACGCTGCCACGCCGCAGCATCCGCGGTTTCACTTTGCCTTTGACGTTAACAGTCGATACTTTGAGAACGTTTACCTCGAATAGTTTTTCGACGGCGTACTTAATCTCATGCTTGGTGGCATCTTGAAGCACTTTGAACGTGTATTGATTTCCTTGGTCACCGATATTTGTCGTCTTTTCCGTCACATGGGGTTCGACGATCACGTTGTAGAGGCGGTCGTCGTTCATGCCAGTGCCTCCTCGCAACGTCGGATCCCGTCAACCGAAAAAAGCACGTGATCGCACTTCATGAGGTTTACAGGATTGAGTTGGCCGAGACTCACGACTTCAACTTGATTTAAGTTGCGCGCAGCACGTTCAAGCGATTCGTTGTCGGCGACATCGACAATCAGCACGTTGCTGAGTTCTAGTTTCTCAAGTGCTTCGATGAGATTCTTGGTCTTAGACTCGGGCGTTGGCAGTTCGTTAACTGCGGTAAGACGGTCTTGGCGCAACAACTCGGAAAGTAGACAGCGCATCGCGCCGCGGTACATCTTTCGGTTGAGCTTAACTGCACGTTTCACCGGGCGAGCAGCGAATGTCACGCCACCACCTTGCCAAATCGGACTGTTGCGTGATCCAGCACGCGCACGTCCTGTTCCCTTCTGACGCCATGGCTTCGCACCGCCGCCGCGTACTTCCGATCGGTTCTTCTGTTTGCGCAGTCCCGTATGCCCGCGTCGAATATACGTTTCTAGTACTTGATGAACTAGTGCTTCGCGGTATTCGCTTCCGAACACGCCGTCACTGATCTCGATGTTCTCTGTTGTGTCGCGAAGCGTTACGTTCATGGTTAGTTCCGAGCGTCCATATCGCCGTGGTCCTTAATCGCGGGACACACAAATACATCGCCGCCCGTCGGACCCGGCACCGCGCCTTTGATCAGAAGTAGATCGTTTTCTTCATCGACGGCAACGATTTTTAAGTTTTGCACAGTGACTCGCCTGTTACCTAAGTGGCCAGCCATCTTCTTACCTTTAAATACCTTGCCCGGAGTTTGACACTGTCCGACCGATCCCAGCGCTCGATGTGAGATCGAGTTACCGTGTGTGGTGTCTTGCGTCGAGAAATTCCAACGCTTCACGGCACCCGCGAACCCCTTGCCTTTGGATGTACCTCGAACATCAACCGTTTGACCCGGCTCAAACTGTGTCACCGTTAGCGCGCCGCCCACTACGGGAATTTCATCAGCGTCGACGCCATCAGTACGAAGCTCATAAAGCCGACGTCCCGGGGTCACGTCAACATCGCCTTCTGCCGCCGAGAAACTCGCTTGGTAATGACCAAGTTCAGGCTGGCTGAGCCGCTCTGGTTTCTGCGTACCACAAGTCACTTGAAGTGCGGCGTAGGCATCCGTTTCGTGGTTCTTAACTCGAACCACGCGATTGGGTTTTGCCTCTATAACGGTGACAGGAATAGCGCGCCCCGTTTCATCGAAGAGACGGGTCATACCTCCTTTGGTACCTACGATTCCAATAGTCATAGCGTTCTCAAAGCGTTTTGAATTTCAGTGCTGCTTCGGTAAAAAAATCGGCGCACCGTTCCTAACAGTGAACCGATTTATTTTCGGCTGCGAGCGTTTACGGTGCTCGCATTAACGTGAAGTTCGTTTAGGTGACGCTTACTTCGATATCCACTCCTGCGGCCACATCGTGCTTGCTAAGCGCATCAACCGTCTTATCTGTGTAGTCAACAATGTCGATCAAACGCTTATGTGTTCGAATCTCATATTGATCGCGCGCGTCCTTATCAACATGCGGTGAAATCAATACCGTCCATCGTTCCGTGCGCGTCGGCAACGGAATCGGACCAACTAATCGTGCGCCCGATCGCTTAATCGAGTCAACCAGATCAGCGGTCGTCGCATCCAGCAGTTTGTGATCAAACGCTTTCAACTGAATGCGAATGTGTTGGTTTGTCGCCACTTACGTTCCAAGTTTTCAATGCACGCATACGCCCCTACCCTAATCGAGGGGCGTAAAAAAGGCAGCGAATTTTACTTACGCTGCCCTTCATTACTGATAGTTTTATTCGATGATCTTCGTGACGATTCCGGATCCTACCGTTCGGCCACCTTCACGAATTGCGAATCGCAAACCTTCATCCATTGCGATCGGGCTGATCAGTGACACTTCGAATTCAACGTTGTCGCCTGGCATCACCATTGCATCCGCGTCCGACATCTCCACCTTCCCTGTAACGTCTGTGGTTCGGAAGTAGAACTGCGGACGATAGTTGGTGAAGAACGGCGAGTGTCGCCCACCTTCCTCTTTGGTCAATACATAGACCGACGCAGAAAACTTCGTGTGCGGCGTGATTGAGCCAGGTACGGCTAATACTTGACCACGTTCGACTTCGTCGCGCTTCAAGCCTCGCAAAAGAACGCCAATGTTCTCACCAGCGCGGCCTTCATCAAGAAGCTTCCGAAACATCTCGACACCCGTGCACGTCGTTTTCTGAGTGTCACGAATCCCGATGACTTCCAGCTCATCGCCCATCTTGACGATTCCGCGATCCACTCGACCAGTAACCACGGTACCACGTCCAGAAATCGAGAAAACGTCCTCTATGGGCATCATGAAAGGCGCGTCAATGGGTCGTTCCGGTTCTGGAATGAAGTCATCAAGTGCCTGAATTAACTTGCGAACGCTCTCCGCACCGTCTGGGCCTTCGTCGCCTTCCAATGCCTTTAAAGCACTACCGACGATGATCGGTGTATCTTCCTCAAAGTCGTTGTCGACAAGTAATTCTTGTACACTAATCGTGACAAGCTCGACGAACTCTTCACGCTCTTCAGGATCGATTGCGTCAACTTTGTTGATATAGACCACCATCTTGCGAACGCCAACTTGCCGTGCCAATACGATGTGCTCTCGCGTCTGCGGCATGGGGCCGTCATCAGCCGACACGACCAAGATTGCACCGTCCATCTGGGCCGCGCCCGTGATCATGTTCTTCACATAGTCAGCGTGACCAGGACAATCCACGTGAGCATAGTGACGCGCTTCGCTCTCATATTCCACATGAGTCGTTGCGATCGTGATGCCACGTTCTTTCTCTTCCGGTGCGTTATCGATCTCGTCAAATTCCTTGACGTCGCCCGAACCACGGTCAGCTGCACAGATTTTGGTCATTGCAGCTGTCAACGTCGTCTTGCCATGGTCAACGTGACCAATGGTGCCAACATTGATATGCGGCTTGGTACGCTCGAACTTCTCTTTTGCCATTTTTGAATTCCTCCGTTATTCGGCAAGACGATTGAGCTGTGTTGCTATTGCGCCTTAATTACTTCCGCGATGGCGTCCGATACCTCGGCGTACTCGGCAAATTCCATCGTGAACGTTGCACGTCCTTGTGTTGATGATCTCAGGTCCGTCGCATAACCGAACATCTCCCCGAGCGGGACCTTTGCGCGCACAATCTTGCCGGCAAAGCTCTCATCCATCCCTTCGATCATGCCACGTCGTCGATTCAAGTCACCGACCACCGCGCCCATATAGTCTTCGGGGGTAACGACTTCAACCGACATGATCGGTTCTAACAGCACCGGATTCGCTTTCGCTGCACCATCACGCAGCGCCGTTGAGCCGGCAATTTTAAAAGCCACTTCGCTCGAATCCACATCGTGATATGAACCATCATAGAGCGTTGCCTTGACGTTTATCAACGGGTAGCCGGCAATCACCCCATTGTCCATCTGTTCGCGAATTCCTCGATCAACCGCAGGGATGTATTCCCGCGGCACCACGCCGCCAACGATTTCGTCGACGAACTCGTACGTTCCTTCGCTATCTACAAGCGGTTCGAGACGCACGAACACATGACCATACTGGCCACGACCACCCGACTGGCGTACGAATTTGGCTTCGGAATTGACGGCTTTTCGAATAGTCTCGCGATAAGCAACCTGTGGTTTTCCGATATTCGCTTCGACGTTAAATTCGCGTCTCATCCGATCGACGATGATGTCGAGATGCAGTTCGCCCATACCGGCGATGATCGTCTGTCCAGATTCAGCATCCGTTGAGACGCGAAACGAAGGATCCTCTTGTGCCAACTTAGAAAGTGCGATCGACATCTTGTCCTGATCGGCCACAGACTTCGGTTCAACCGCGACGTGTATGACAGGTTCAGGAAAATCCATCCGTTCAAGTTGCACGAAATTGCGTTCGTCACAGAACGTATCACCGGTGGTCACATCCTTTAAACCAATTGCCGCAGCGATATCGCCAGCACGAACTTCATTGATCTCATTACGCTCGTTAGAGTGCATCTGCACCATACGACCAATTCGTTCACGCTTTTCACGAACCGAATTGAAGATGCGATCACCCGTACGTAAGACACCTGAATATACTCGGAAAAACGTAAGCGTGCCTACGTATGGATCGGTCGCAATTTTGAACGCGAGTGCTGCAAAAGGTTCGTCGTCGTCGGATTGGCGTTGCGTAGCGTGGCCATCGCGCGTCGTTCCCTCAATCGCTTTGACCTCGGTCGGTGCGGGTAGATAGTCGATCACCGCGTCCAACACTGGTTGCACACCCTTGTTCTTAAATGCGGAACCACAAAGCGCAGGCACTATCTCATTTCCGATGGTACGTGCGCGTAATCCTGACTTAATCTCTTCGCTTGTTAGTTCGATACCTTCAACGTATTTCTCTGTTAGTTCTTCATTGGCGTCAGCTGCTTCTTCGATAAGACGCTCTCGCATCGCCTCAGCATCCGCCTGCAATTCCTCTGGAATACCGGTTCTTGTTACGGATAAGCCTTGATCTTCCTCGTTGAAATACAGCGCCTGCATTTCGACCAGATCAACAACACCTTTAAACGTTTCCTCTGCGCCGATCGCGATTTGGACGGGAACGGGTTTCGCCCCAAGTCGGCTTTCGATCTGGTCAACGACTCGATCGAAATCGGCTCCGGCGCGATCCATTTTGTTGACGAACACGATGCGGGGTACTTCGTAACGGTCAGCCTGGCGCCATACCGTTTCGGATTGAGGTTCGACGCCCGCAGCGCCGCAAAACACAACGACTGCGCCATCGAGTACTCGCAGACTGCGTTCAACTTCGATCGTAAAGTCCACGTGACCTGGCGTGTCGATGATGTTGACGCGATGTTCCGGAAACTGTTGGTCCGTACCACGCCAGAAGCAAGTCGTCGCGGCTGATGTGATCGTGATGCCACGCTCTTGTTCCTGTTCCATCCAGTCCATGACGGCCGCCCCGTCGTGCACTTCGCCAATCTTGTATGAAATCCCGGCATAGAACAGAACACGCTCAGTAGTCGTGGTTTTACCCGCGTCTACGTGCGCGACTATACCGATATTTCTGTAGCGGCCAATTGGCGTGCTACGCGGCATCTTTGCTCCGAATGAGTTTGTGAGATTAAGGTTTTAAGATACGAACGGCGTCAGAATGTCGTAAGTGCTTTCAAGTCGGTTCAGTACCTGAAATGAGCAAAGGCACGGTTCGCCTCTGCCATGCGGTGAGTGTCATCCCTTTTCTTAATTGAAGCGGAATTCGCACTGTTCGCTGCGGCATCCGCAAGCTCACTCGCAAGACGTGCGTCCATCGATTTCTCGCTGCGCTTGCGCGCGTTTTCTACCAACCAACGCATTGCCAGTGCTTCGCGACGCGAAGGGCGCACTTCGATCGGCACCTGATAGGTGGCACCACCTACCCGACGTGACTTGACCTCCGTCGCGGGGGACACGTTCTCTAACGCTTTCAAGAAGACATCAACCGGGTCTGTCTTCTGTCGCGTCTCGATGATCGATAACGCGCCATAAACAATCCGTTCGGCAACTGCCTTTTTACCGCTTTCCATCACGTGATTGATGAACTTGGCAAGCGTCTCATTGTGGTATTTCGGATCCGGAAGAATGACTCGCTTCTCGGCTCGTCTGCGTCGTGACATGGCGTTCCGCTACTTCGGCTTCTTCGAACCGTACTTTGAACGACCCTGCTTGCGTTCCTCAACGCCGGCGAGATCGCCAACGCCACGCACCGTGTGGTAACGCACGCCCGGCAAATCCTTCACACGTCCGCCTCGAATGAGTACAGAGGAGTGTTCCTGCAGGTTATGGCCTTCACCTCCAATGTAGGAATTGACCTCGTAGCCATTGTTGAGCCGCACGCGACACACCTTTCGCATCGCGGAATTAGGTTTCCGCGGCGTCGTTGTATACACACGCATGCAAACGCCCCGCTTCTGCGGTGCCGCTTCTAACGCGGGAACCTTGCTCTTGGTTTGCTTGCGCTTTCGCGGTTTACGAACCAGCTGATTAATGGTTGCCAAGCGTCAACTCCAACATTGAATATGTTCGCGTACCACGCATCGAGCAGTCGCTCGCCGTATTTACGCGGTGCGCAATTCTAGTAACTGGACTCATCGGATTCAACTGGCGTCACCTGTCTCAAGTGTCTCGAGTTTCTGTTCCGTTTCATCCTCAGGTAATCCTTCGCGAATGTGCTCGTCGATGATCTTCCTCGCTTCGCGCTCCTGCTTCATCTTGCGTTGGTGCGCCAAGCCGGTACCGGCAGGAATTAAGCGACCCACAATCACGTTTTCCTTCAACCCGCGGAGCATGTCTTTACGACTGTTCACCGCAGCATCGGTCAGAATCTTCGTGGTTTCTTGGAAGGATGCGGCGGAAATGAACGAGTCCGTTGCGAGCGATCCTCGAGTAATACCGAGTAATACTCGATCAAACTGAGCGGGTTGCTTGCCTTCTTTCACCAGCTCCTCGTTTGCACTCAAAGCGGCCACGTACTCAGCACGCTCGCCTTTCACAAAATCGGAATCTCCCGCGTCCGTGATATCAACCTTTCTGAGCATCTGCCGAATGATGATCTCGATGTGCTTATCGTTCAGCAAAACACCCTGTGCTTGAAATACTTCCTGGATGTTGTCTACGATGTACTCGCGCAATGCGCCAATGCCTCGATAGCGCAAGATGTCCTTTGGATCAAGCACACCGTCGCACACTACGTCACCGCGTTGAATTTTCTCACCGGGGTACACCTCGATTTGACGAGTCTTCGGGATCAATTTCTCGTGAACGGTACCGTCTTCATTGGTAATCACCAAGCGGTGCTTCGTCATGGTTTCGGTACCGAAACTCACATCACCTGAGGCTTCCGCAAGAATTGCGCCACCTTTGCGTTGACGCGCTTCGAAGAGGTCAACCACTCGCGGCAGACCACCGACGATATCCGTCGACATGCGTACCGCGGTCGTCGGCACCGTCGCTACCGTCGAGCCTTCACGCACCTCTTCACCATCTTGAACGTCAATCGACGCACCATCACTCAATCGGAACGAGTTAATCAAGTTAGTTTCAGTTTTGGCACGCCCTTTACGATACAGTTTTAGTGTCGGACGAAGCTTGCGCAGCTTCCCGGTCTCTTCATCGATCACTTCCGTGCGATCAGATTCCGCAAGGACGGTCGTCGACACGATTCCTGTAAGTTCGTCCGTTACGCGTTCAACACTAGAACCTTCGACGATATCCTCGTACTCGATGATCCCCTTCTTCTCGCTAATGATTGGGTGGCTGTGCACATCCCATTCTGCGACCGTTTCACGGACCTCAACATGCTCCTGCTGAGCTGCCGACGGTGAAAGTTTCGCTCCATACGGAACACGATATCGTTCACGCTCTCGACCATGCTCATCCGCGATGACGATTTCAGCCGTCCTCGAGACGACGATGGCTTGGCCATCATCTTGGGTCAGCAACCTTGCGCCTCGTAATCGGACCGTACCCGCGTTCTTCACGATCACGCGGTCATCAACCGATGATCTCGATGCGGCCCCTCCCATGTGGAATGTTCGCAACGTGAGCTGCGTACCGGGTTCGCCAATGCTCTGCGCAGCGATCACCCCGACCGCTTCACCTTCGTTTACCAGGTGGCCGCGAGCCAAGTCACGCCCATAGCAATGCGCACATACACCGTAGCGGGTTTCGCACGTAATCGGTGACCGAACCCAAATCTCGTCGACATTCTCGATCAGTGCTTCATGGCTTTCGGTAATCAACGTGTTGGCTTCAAGCACAACCTTTTCCGTGACCGGATCCACAACCGGAGCTGAGGTCATCCGGCCCAAGACACGCTTGAACACGGACAAGGAGACATCACCTTCCTTCTTGTTGATCAACGCTGTCACGCGCAGACCTTCGCTTGTGCCGCAGTCAGATTCCGTAATGACCAGGTCTTGGGAGATGTCCACCAAACGACGAGTGAGATAGCCGGCATTCGCGGTCTTCAATGCTGTATCCGACAGACCTTTTCGGGCGCCGTGGGTCGAGATGAAGTACTCATTAACGGTCAGACCTTCGCGGAAATTTGCGATGATCGGAGTTTCGATAATCGTGCCATCAGGACGCGACAAACAACCGCGCATCCCGGCCACCTGACGAATCTGTTCTGGTGATCCTCGAGCCGACGAGTCACAATAGATGAATACTGAATTGAATGAATGTTGTTGCTCTTCTTCGCCATCGCGATTCTCAACCGTGATGGTCTCCAACCCATCCATCATGTCTTTCTTGACTTGCGTCTCCGCCGCCGTCCATGCATCGACGATTTTGTTGTAGCGCTCGTTTTCCGAAACCAGCATCGCCATCGCCTGTTGCTCAATCGTCTGGACTTCCTGAAGCGACTCGTCGATGATCTTCGCTTTACTATCAGGGATGACGAAGTCTTCAATGCAAATCGAACAACCTGAAATCGTGGAATAGTGGAAGCCGGTGTACATCAGCTGGTCAGCAAATACCACGGTTTCTTTTAAGCCAACTCGCCGATAACAGACGTTGACCAGGTTAGAAATCCCGCCTCGATTAAGCACCCGGTTAACAAGGTCGAAACTCATCGGAGGCGGGAGCAGGTCCCGCAGTAGCGTCCGACCAACTGTGGTATCAACCGTATGGGTGTACGGCGTACCATCCGCCTCATAGTCGTCGATCCGCACTTTGATTTTGGCGTGGAGATCTACAACCTTCGATTGGTAGGCGCGTTGGACTTCCGCAACATCCCGGAAGATCGAACCTTCGCCCCGCACATTGACCTTCTCTAGCGTCATGTAATAGAGCCCCAAGACAACGTCCTGGTTTGGCACGATAATCGGTTCACCATTTGCTGGTGATAGGATGTTGTTAGTTGACATCATCAACGCGCGGCACTCCAATTGAGCTTCAAGCGTCAACGGTACATGCACGGCCATTTGGTCACCGTCAAAGTCGGCGTTGAAAGCAACGCACACCAATGGGTGTAGTTGGATCGCCTTCCCTTCGATCAACACCGGTTCGAATGCTTGTACGCTCAAACGGTGCAACGTTGGCGCACGATTCAACAATACCGGGTGCTCACGAATCACATCGTCGAGAATGTCCCAAACTTCAGGCGTCTCGTTTTCAACCTGAGTCTTCGCTTGACGAATCGTCATTTCGGCAGGATTCCGCCTCATGATCTCGCCAAATATGAACGGCTTGAATAGCTCCAATGCCATCTTTTTGGGTAAACCGCATTGGTGCAATTTGAGCGTCGGACCTACGACGATAACCGAACGTCCTGAGTAGTCAACCCGTTTGCCAAGTAGGTTCTGGCGGAATCGACCTTGTTTGCCTTGAATCATGGCCGACAATGACTTGAGCGGGTTCTTGTTGCGACCAACAACTGCACGACCGCGTCGACCATTGTCAAGCAATGCGTCGATCGACTCTTGCAACATCCGCTTCTCGTTACGCTGGATGATTTCCGGCGCGCTCTGCTCAATCAGTCGGTTCAACCGATTGTTGCGATTAATTACACGACGATATAGATCGTTCAAGTCCGATGTTGCGAACTGACCGCCTTCCAACGGCACCAATGGGCGCAGTTCTGGGGGTAACACCGGAAGTGTCCGCAGAATCATCCAGTTTGGTTTGTTGTTCGTCTTGATGAACGCCTCAATCAACTTGAGCCGCTTGGTGATCTTCTTGCTCTTTGCTTCCGATCGTGTGGCGTCAAGTTCCTCGCGAAGCAGTTCGGCTTCGTACTCAAGGTCCATGTCTTCGAGGATGCGCTCGATTGCGGACGCACCCATCTCGACCTCAAGGACGTCGTCGCCGTGCAGCTCTTGCGCCGCTTCGAGTTCCTCCTGAGTGAGAACGGCGCCGATCTTGACGTCTTCGGGAACATCACTCTCAACCACGATGAACGAATCGAAATAGAGCACCCGTTCTAGGTGCTTGACCGTTATGTCGAGTAGCGTCGCGATACGCGAAGGCATCGATTTGAAGAACCAAATATGTGCGACCGGGCACGCCAATTCGATGTGCCCCATGCGTTCACGTCGAACCTTACTCGTCGTAACCTCGACGCCGCACTTTTCACATACCACACCCTTGTGTTTCTGTCGCTTGTACTTGCCACACAAGCACTCAAAATCCTTGATAGGACCAAAGATCTTCGCGCAGAACAGTCCATCACGTTCTGGTTTAAGTGTGCGATAGTTGATGGTTTCTGGTTTTTTAACCTCACCATGCGACCAGCTTCGAATCATCTCGGGAGACGCGAGACTGATCTGCAGCATATTGAAGTCATCTTCACTCTGCGGTGAACGACCGGGAGGCGGCGCGAACATCGAACTAACTCGTGATCGAGCGAATCCTGGCGCAGTTGGATTGAATGTAGTTGCAACCATGACTTTCTCCTCCTTAAACGTCCGTGCCGAAATCAACGTCCAGCGCCAATGACCGAATTTCCTTCCGGATGACGTTGAATGATTCTGGTATGTTTGGCTTCATGCCGTAATTGCCGTTCACAATGTCCTGATACATCCGACCGCGTCCTTCAACGTCGTCCGATTTGACCGTCAACATTTCCTGCAATGCATAGGCCGCCCCGTAGGCTTCGAGCGCCCACACTTCCATTTCGCCGAAGCGTTGACCACCGAATTGCGCCTTACCACCAAGTGGTTGCTGCGTCACCATACTGTAGGAACCGGTTGAACGCGCATGCATCTTGTCGTCAACCAAATGATTGAGCTTCAACAGATATAGGTAGCCCAATGTGACCGGACGATCGAATGCATCGCCTGTTCGACCGTCATAAAGCGTGGTTTGACCCGACGTCGGTAACCCTGCTAGTTCCAACATCGATTTGATGTCAACTTCGCGCGCGCCATCAAAAACTGGAGTCGCTACGGGGACGCCATTACGCAAGTTACCGGCCAGCTCGATCACTTCTTTGTCGTTCAAACTAGCCACATCCACCGGTTTATCCCCGACGGTGTTGTAAGCCTTATCAATATAAGCGCGAACTTCCTCAACAGCCTTTCGCTGGTCGAGCATTTGCCCAATTTGCAATCCGATGCCTTTCGCGGCCCAGCCGATGTGAGCTTCAAGAAGCTGCCCGACATTCATTCGCGACGGAACGCCTAACGGATTCAGGACGATATCAACAGGTTCGCCATGTTCATCAAACGGCATGTCCTCAACAGGCATGATCACAGAAATCACACCTTTATTTCCATGCCTGCCAGCCATCTTGTCACCCGCTTGGATACGACGTTTGGTCGCAATGTAAACGTGGACTTCCTTGAGAACGCTCGGCCGTAGATCGTCACCACGCTCAAGCTTCTTGCGCTTGTCCTTAATTTCCTTTTCGTGCTTGACCTCTAGATCGGCTAGGTCCGCTGAAACGCGGTCGAGCACCTTGTTGATCTCGTCGTCTTCGGTACGGATGCCCAGCCAAGCATCCTGATCAAGTTCATTTAGATACGCCGCTGTAATGGTGTCGCCTTTGTTTAGCTCCGGAGCGACCGTGGCTTTCAAGCCTTTAAGCATCGTGGCGACACGATCAAACTTCGCGTTCTTGATGATCTCGAACTGATCAGCCAGATCTTTTTTGAAGCTCCGCAGTTCTTCATCTCGGATCGCTTTCGCGCGGTCGTCTTTCTCAACATCCTCCCGGGTGAATACCTGTACGTCCACGACTGTGCCGCTGACACCTTTGGGAAGTCGAAGAGATGTGTCTTTTACGTCGGAAGCCTTCTCGCCAAAAATTGCGCGCAGCAACTTTTCCTCCGGCGTTAGCTGTGTCTCACCCTTCGGTGTAACTTTGCCAACCAGGATGTCATCGCCTTTGACTTCGGCGCCGATCGTAACGATGCCGTTGCCGTCTAACTTCGTTAGTGGGGATTCACCGATGCCCGGGATATCAGCAGTGATCTCCTCCGGACCCATCTTGGTTTCACGAGCGGTACAGTCGAACTTCTGAATATGAATCGTTGTGAAGAGATCGTCTTCGACGACTCGTTCGGAAACAAGAATCGAATCTTCATAGTTGTAACCGTTCCACGGCATGAAGGCGACACGTATGTTGTGACCGAGTGCGAGCTCGCCTAGATCAACCGCGGGTCCATCCGCCAAGATGTCCCCCGCTTTCACGCGATCATGCAACTTAACCGTCGGCTTTTGATTGATGCACGTGCTGTTGTTTGAGCGTGTGAACTTCTGCAACGCGTAAATATCAACGTCGTCTTCGATGACGTCTCTCGAACGTGCCGTCGCACGCACCACAATTCGCGTGCCATCGACCAACTCGACGACGCCATCCCGTTTTGCAATCACACAAACCCCGGAATCGCGCGCGATAACTCGTTCCATACCTGTACCCACTAACGGAGCTTCGGGTTTGACATTCGGTACCGCTTGACGCTGTTGGTTTGAACCCATCAAGCCGCGATTAGCTTCCACGTGTTCTAGGAATGGGATTAGTGCTGACGTGATGGAAACAATCTGCTTCGGCGACACGTCCATGTATTGGATGTTCTCAGGGCTCGTCTGTAGAAACTCACCACGGTAGCGGCAGTTCACTCGCAGTTCTGTAAGTTCGTTGTTTTCGCTCAACAACGCATTCGCCTGAGCTATGTAGAACTGTTCTTCCGCGATCGACGATAGATAAACGACCTTATTCGTTACTTTACCGTTTCGGACCTCACGATATGGCGTCTCGATAAAACCGTATTCGTTGATCTTTGCGTAGGTCGCCAAACTGTTGATCAGACCAATGTTGCCACCCTCGGGTGTCTCGATTGGACACACCCTCCCGTAGTGGGTGGGATGTACATCGCGTACTTCGAATCCAGCATTCTCGCGATTCAGTCCACCAGGTCCGAGTGCCGAAATCTTGCGTTTGTGTGTAACTTCAGACAACGGGTTGTTGTGTTCCATGTACTGTGAAAGTTCATAGGAACCAAAGAATTCATTAATCGCCGCCGCGATTGGCTTGGCGTTGATCATGTCTTGCGGCATTAGACCGTCTGTTTCAGCGATTGCTAAACGGTCGCGCACTACGCGCTGGACTCGCATGAGACCAGATCGAAAAGCAGTTTCGGCCGTCTCACCAACTGACCTGACGCGTCGGTTGCTCAGATTGTCAACGTCATCAGTTTCACGCTGGCCATCTCGCGTCTCTACTAATTTACGTAGAACCTGTACCAGGTCCGCGTGTTTAAGAACCCTTGAATTCGGATTTGGCACTTGGATAGCGATTTCCTCAATGCCTTGTTCATGGAGCTCCTCGATTTCCTCGGTACCGACAAATCGACCTTTCGGATAAAGTGCTTTGCCGTTCTGGTCAAGCAAGTCGGAAGCAAGCACGAGCCCGTGGTAATAGTGGTCTGCAAATTCGGGTGTCGCGATTCGGATTGTTGAGACGCCATTCTCAACCAGCCGATCCGCAACTGCCATATCGATTTCCGTACCCTTCTTGTAAAGAACACGGCGGGTCTGCGCATCTTTGATACTTTCGTTGAGTACTTGACCTATCAAGCACTCATGATTACGCCACTCCAATTGGCGATTGATCTTCATGCGGCCCACGGGTGATAGGTCATAACGTTCCGAATTGAAGAACGAATTCATGAACAACTGTGTGGCTGACTCAGCGCTTACAGGCTCACCTGGTCGCATAACGTTGTAGATTTCAACGAGTGATCGAATGCGTCCGTTATTGCGTTCATGATCTGGTTCGCGACGGATCGTATCAGCGATGTAGGGACCTTTGTTCAGCTCGTTCACATGCAATGTCTCTAGCACGTCAACACCTGCTTCGATCAGGTCGTCCACGTCTTTTTCCGTGAGAATATGGTTACAGTGGAGGAACGCTTCGCCGGTTGATGCATCCATGTAGCTGGTCGCAGTAACCTGATCCACTAGATATCGACGAGGTACTTCAAGCCGAGTCAATTTCGCATCGAGCATGCGCTTGACATGGCGTTCTGAAATTCGGTCCCCCTCGTTCACGAGAACGTTGCCACTTGAGTCCTTGATTTCGATACTCGAAGTCTCACCTAACAAGCGCTCTGGGTAGAGGTCGAGGATGATCTTGCCGTTCTTCTGAATTTTGTAGGAGTTGACGTCGTAGAAAATATTCAGAATGTCTTCATCACTAAACTCCATCGCGCGGAGCAAGTGCGTGATGTGAATCTTCTTCTTGCGATCGATTCGGACATAGATCAACTCAGTCGTTTCGCGCGGCTCCATGCCGAACTCGAAATCAATCCATACTCCACGTGCTGGTATCACGCGCGCAGAATAGAGTTTCCGTCCTGACGAGTGAACTTTTCCGCCGTCATCGATAAAGATCACACCAGGACTTCGGTGGATCTGCGACACGACGACTCGCTCAATGCCGTTGATGACGAAAGTACCCGTTTCGGTCATCAAAGGCACGTTGCCCAAGTACACCGTCTGTTCGATAACTTTTCGAGGATCTGGACTCGTCGGGTCTTTGCTGTTATCCCAAAACACGAGCTGCAACGTCACGTGTAGTGGCGCGCAATAAGTTACACCCCTAACGACACACTCTTTGACGTCAAATACAGGTTCTTCAAGCTCATATCCAACATAGTGCAGTGAAGCAGCTTGATTGATTGCATTGATCGGGAAAACCGAATTGAAGGCGGCTTCCAAGCCAACATCTAGCCGCTCTGATTGCGGCGCATCAGCTTGTAGGAATTTGCTATAGGATTCTGTTTGGATGGCAAGCAGATTCGGGAATTCCAAAGGCTCTGCTAATCGACCGAAGTCCTTACGAATCCGTTTCTTTTCAGTGAAGCTGTAAGGCATTCAAAGCTCCGTGTTGACGACGCGCAACGTCTTGACGTGCGCATTCGCGCACGACATCAGTCGCGCGTTTAAGGGATTGGATTGAAAAAGCGTGGGAGATTGTGCCGCGAGTTACTTAAGCTCGACCGTGGCGCCCTCAGCCTCCAAAGTGGCTTTAACTTCTTCCGCTTCTTCCTTCGCGACGCCCTCTCGGACATTCGCGGGAGCCGATTCGACGAGCGCTTTGGCCTCCTTGAGTCCAAGACCGGTTAACTCACGAACGGCTTTGATGACTTTAATCTTGTTGTCACCGAAGCTGGCCAGCTCAATATCGAAAGTCGACTTCTCTTCTTCGGCTTCAGCGCCACCAGCATCGCCAGCACCGGCCGCGGGAGCTGCCACGGCGACTGCGGCTGCAGCTTGCACGCCAAACTTCTCTTCCATCGCTTCGACAAGCTCGACGATTTCCATGACAGATTTCTCTGCGATGGCATCAATGATTTCTTCGTTGGAAAGACTCACTGCTTACTCCAAATGAGATGGTGGGTGGAATACGTGTTTAAGACTCGGTAGCGCTTTTCTGGTCCTTCAGCGCGACCAAAGTACGAACTAGTTTTGAGGGAACGGCTTGCAGCGTTTGCGCCAGTTTCGTCACTGGTGCCTTCATGACCGACAGAAGTTGTGCGAGCGCTTCTTCTTTAGTGGGTAATGCTGCTACTTTCGCGAGGTCTTCGGCGCCATAGAGTTCACCGTTTAACGATAACGCCTTCACCTCGAGTGCAGGACATCCGCGACCGTAATCGCGGAACAACCGCGCGCTCGCGCCGGGATCATCGTAGCTGAACCCAAGCATCGTCGGCCCACGCAATACTTCGTCAAGACACGAGTAATCGGTGCCTTCAAATGCTCGTTTCGCAAGCGTGTTGCGAATCACCGTCACCTTCACGCCCGATTCTCGGGCTTGCTTGCGTAGCTCGGTGAGTTCGGCGACCGTCATACCTCGATAGTCTGCAACCACGGTAGCGGTAGCCGTCTGCGCAACTTCGCGCGCCTCCGCGACAATGGCTTCCTTGCCTGCTAACGTAAGGGGCATCGTTATGCCGCTCCGATACTTGATTCTTCGACGGCGATTCCTGGTCCCATCGTCGTCGAAATGGTGACCTTCTTGATGTAGGTCCCTTTCGCTGACGGTGGTTTCGCCTTACGTAGATCCGCAATCAATGCTTCAATGTTCTCTTTGATATGGATCGCATCTTGACCCACCTGACCAATCGATCCGTGGACGATGCCTGTGCGATCAGCCCGATACTGAACTTGGCCTGACTTGGCATTTTGGATCGCCGCAGCAACGTCTTGGGTAACCGTACCGCTCTTCGGATTTGGCATTAAGCCGCGTGGCCCCAAGATGCGTCCAAGTGAACCTACTACGCGCATGCAATCAGGCGTCGCGATGACGACGTCAAAATCAAGATTACCGGCTTTGACCTGTTCAGCCAGATCATCTAGTCCCACCACATCTGCGCCAGCTTCTCTCGCCGCATCTGCGTCGGCACCTTGGGCGAACACCGCGACTCGGATATCTTTTCCGGTACCGTGTGGCAATACAATCGCGCCGCGTACATTCTGATCTGCTTGACGCGGATCGACGCCGAGATTTACGGCGAGATCAACTGATTCTTTAAATTTTCCGGTTGGTAAATCGGTCAGAATCTTGATCGCTTCGTCGAACTCGTACGTCTTACCAGGTTCTAAAAGTGCGCGTGCGGCTTGCTTGCGCTTTGTTTGACTTTTTCCCATTAGATACCTTCTACGTCGATGCCTGCGCTACGCGCAGTACCAGCTAACGTTTTGACCGCCGCATCCAAATCCGCCGCTGTCAACTCCGCATCCTTTGTCTTCGCAATTTCTTCGAGCTGTGTGCGCGAAACCGTGCCGACCTTTTCAGTGTTTGGTGTGCCACTTCCTTTCTCAACATTCGCAGCGCGCTTGATTAGATAAGCGGCAGGCGGTGACTTCGTAATAAACGTGAAACTGCGGTCGACATAGATCGTGATCACCGTAGGGACCGGAACGCCCTGCTCCATCCCCTGCGTTTGTGCGTTAAACGCCTTGCAGAACTCCATAATGTTCAATCCGGCTTGCCCCAGCGCGGGACCAACCGGAGGCGCAGGATTAGCCTGACCTGCCGGTACCTGCATTTTCAGATAAGAATCGATCTGTTTAGCCATATTTGGTCAAGCATTCCAAGTAGATGAAGCGATCCTCGCTGATAACCTGGTTATCAACCTTTCTCGACTTGGGAAAAATCCAATTCAACAGGTGTTGACCTGCCAAAAATGGTGACAGCAACAACCAGCTGCTGTTTCTTGTAGTTAACTTCCTCGACAGTCCCGCTGAACTCGTTGAACGGTCCGTCGATGATGCGGATTAGCTCGCCTGGCTCAAAAACGGTCTTCGGCGTGACCTTTTCTCCGCCTTGATCAATACGATCCAAAATTAGCTGAATCTCAGCTTTAGGGAGCGGTGTCGGCTTGGCAATTGTACCGCCAACAAAACCCGAAATGCGCGTAGTTTTGGTAACTAGCTCCCACGTCGACTCGTCCATCTCCATGAATATGAAGATATAACCAGGATAAAAACGACGCTCACTCCGTCGCCGTTTCCCTCCTCGCAGCTCTACGACCTCTTCACTCGGGACCAGAATCGGACCAAATTTATCGGCCAAATTCGAGTATTTCACGCGTTCTTCGAGCGTTGCTGCAGCACGTTTTTCCTGTCCAGCTTGCGCGCTAACGACGTACCACTTCTTGTTCGGATCGTCTAGCAGAGCACGGTCGAATTGCGGTTCTTCCACCGCGTCCGTATCAGATGTCTCCGACACGAGCTCTTCATTTGCGGTTTCGCCGCTCACCACCATAGACTCAGTAACTGGTTCCTGACTGAGCGTCGGTTGCGACGTCTCCGTCGAGTCGCTCGTTGTTGATTCCTTATCCAATGGCCTGTTTCACTCCCCAAGACAGTGCAGAATCCAAACCCCAAAGGATCAAGGACACTACCAAGATCAATGCGATCACAATCAAAGTCGTTTGTAACGTCACCTCTCGAGTAGGCCAAACGACGCGCCGTATTTCGGCTCTGGACGCATTCGCCAGTTCCCACAATTCCTTCCCACGCTTCGTTAGGTACAGCAAATAGGCGGCTAAGGCCGCAAGCCCCACCAGGACGATCGCGCGCAAGAGCAACGACGTTTCGCCGAAATACCAATTGCCGACCACGCCGGCTGCGAGCAAGGCAAATACACCCAGCCACTTAATGCGGTCGAGAAGCTCTATACCTTCAGATTTGTCTGTGGTTTTCGTTGTTGCCACTTTTCCGTTCAGTCGCGATTGGGACGAGTTGAGAGCTGGCAGGCCAGGAGGGTCTCGAACCCCCGACCTAGGGTTTTGGAGACCCTCGCTCTGCCAACTGAGCTACTGGCCTTCACTCTCTCTCGCCAAATTGTTTCATCATGTGCTATTTGCCCGTTCCCAAAATCCGACGCTTCCGTTTACTGCCGATTCAAGCAGCATGTATGGCGGCTGGTGCTCACAATCGGATTTGAACCGATGACCTCTTCCTTACCAAGGAAGTGCTCTACCGCCTGAGCTATGTGAGCCCTTCTATGTTCTGTGACATGTCCCCGGCTTATATTGGTGCGGGTAGCGGGAATCGAACCCGCGCCATCAGCTTGGAAGGCTGAGGTTCTGCCACTGAACAATACCCGCCCCGTCCGGCTCACCCTAACAAGCCCAAGGTCTTGGTTGGTGGAGGGGGTAGGATTCGAACCTACGAAGGCTGAGCCGTCAGATTTACAGTCTGGTCCCTTTGGCCGCTCGGGAACCCCTCCTGCACGTGCAAATGTAGGCGGGACATTTTCGTCATGAGACCCCTCTATGTCAAACGATCCAGTCTCGATGGAAGCAATTATTGAACGCGCAGCTTCGCCTCTTCTAGTTCGACGCAGAGCGCACCTGCGCCCAAGTGTTGCATTGAGCTACGATTCAATTTAGGCGATACGTTAGAGGTTGTTGATGCCTAGCGTCATACATCGATCAAACGAACCGGACGCGCCGAGTTCGTGGAGTTCAATTCTAGAACACGAGTGAATCAGATGCCTGCTTACAAACTAGGACAGTGCAGTTGCTAGCTGGGTACGCAAGGAACACACGGACTGGTGGCGCCAAAGCTTTATTGATTGACCACGAGTCTTCTAAATACGGCTAAATGTCTCGAAATGAGTCAAAAAGTTGTTCAATTCGATAGTTATAGCGTCGCGTAAACGATCAATGTCGTCGAAACAAGCATACACGCCACGCATTGAGGTAATTTGGTGCCGCCACAAGGAATTGAACCCTGGACCTTCTCATTACAAATGAGCTGCTCTACCGGCTGAGCTATGGCGGCACAGCCCAAATCTGAAACGATCATAGTCAGACGTTGAGAGGCGCGGAATTCTAAGGTCGGCTACACGTAATCGCTAGCTGTAACTGTTGCAAATCAGGTCCTTAGCAATGCGTGTTTGGCTTTCTTCAGATCTGCTTCGGGTGCAGGAAACTGCGGATCGAGTTCCTGCAGTGTTGAAACGACGATCTCAGCGATCGCGAGACGCGAAAACCGCTTCTGATCAGCCGGAATGACGTACCAAGGCGCGTACTCCGTTGACGTCGCGGCGATGGCTGACTCATATGCAAACTGGTAGTCATCCCAATAGAGACGTTCGCGGATATCACTAATATCGAATTTCCAGTTTTTAGTTGGATCGTCTAAGCGTTGAAGTAGCCGTTTGAGCTGCTCTGCCCTAGATATGTGCAAGAAAAACTTGATGATCTTGGTACGACTTTGACGCGTTAGATGGCGTTCGAAACTCCGAATGTCCGTAAAACGTTCCTGCCAAAACTCCTCATCAACTTCATGTGCCTCAAACCCGCGCAACTGAAGCAACGCCGGATGCACACGCGTCACGACAACTTCTTCGTAATGCGAGCGATTGTGTACCCCAATTTGCCCTTGCGCCGGCAAATCACGAAAGTGACGTTGGAAGTATGACTGAGCGAGGTCTTCTTGCGTTGGTACTCCATACGAATGTACGTGTACACCCGCAGGATTCACACCAGTGGTGACGTGCCGAATTGTGCTGTCCTTACCCGACGCATCCATCCCTTGAAAAATCAAGAGCAACGCTTGCGATTTCTCAGCAAACAACCGTTCCTGCAACTTGGATAGTATCGAAATACAATGCTTTAGCTCGTTCTGCGCTGCTGCTTTGTTAAGCGAAAAGTCACTCTCTCCGGTTGGCCGCTCGCTTAGTAAGACTTTTTCACTTGGCGGAATTCGGAACCGATCTGGTTTTGTAAACTGCGTGATTTCGAATTCCTAACGTGTCTTCAGGTTCAAGACATTGGATTAAATGATGAATCAGTGTTTGACGCACGCCAATAGCTAAGGCAGGCCAAGTTGCCTCCAAGCTTGGCTAACTCATCATGACACCGAGTGGCGGGGTCGTCGAAGTTGGCGTATAGAAATTCCGCACATTGGGAAGTACGCGGTCCAAGTCACTCGGCGCAACGCCAAACCATAAGGCCAAATCCGCGAAATACTCCTCCGTACTTGTTGTCGGCATAAATACGCCGCGACCCGTATCCATTGGGTGGTTTTGATGGAGGGTGGGATAGGTCCCATACATTTTTCCACCGTTTACAGCGCCACCCATGATTAGGTGGTGCGCACCCCAACCGTGATCAGATCCTTTGCCGTTCGAAGTAAGAGTTCGACCAAAATCTGAGATCGTAAAGGTCGTCACTTTGTCGTAAACCCCGATTTCGCGCAACGCATCCCTGAAGCGACTCATCGCTCTACTAACGTACGGCAACATGCGATTTTGATTATTCAAGACTTCATCGTGATGATCCCAGCCACCGATCAGCACATAGAACGTCTGACGGGTTGCACCCAGGACTTCTCGAACAGAGATCACCCTCGCGATCTGATGCATTGCCGTTGAGAGACGTTGATCAATAAAGGGCGTTTGAATCTCAGGTGCTTGCCGAATGGCATCGACAAACGTCTCGGCATTGTCAATAGCCTTGCGCATTCGAGCGGAGTACTCATTACGAAGTAAGTTCTCGTGATCCACGCTGAATACGTCGTCGATCATGAGTTTGCGGCGGCTGTTGTAACCACCGTCATCGCCATATGCCCAAATGTTCTGTGCCCCGTCCCCCGTGGCATGGATGTTGTACGGTACTGCCCGTTCGCCACTTTGAAACACGTTTGTACCGTTAAGCGAGATATTCATCGAAATACCGTTCGCTAATTCAGGTCCCTGTAGATCCGCTATACGTCCTGCCCATCCCTTTGTCGCGCTACGACTATAGCTAACGGCTGTTTGCCATTGCATCTGCTGATCGGAGTGTGAGTAGAGCCCCACTGGTACCCGTGCGCGGCCCTCCTGCAACGCCATAGGATCGATTGGCTCAATGAGCGTACCAACATTGTTGACGATCGCGACCTCGCCTTCCCGATACAGTTCTTCGATCTCAGCCATTCCAGAATGTAGACCGTAGGTGCGCCCCTCTTCGTTTTCAGGCAACGGTAGCAGCGAATCGCGAGGTAGCGCAAGGTCAGACCGGAATGTGCGATATTCGTCGTATTGGTCTTGATCGTATGGCACAAGCATGTTGTAAGCATCGTTGCCACCTGCCAACATAATGCAGACCAACGCTTTGTAGTCTCCACCATGATTATGCGCTGCCGCTTGACGGGCGAACCCTAACGAGAGAAGCGTGCTTGTTGACGTCGCCGCCGCAACCCCAAGGCCACAACTATGGGTCAGAAACGTTCTACGCGACGCCATGGCTAACTCTCCACCACATAGTTTGGCGACATGGCGAACAAATAGATCGCATGACGCGCACGGTCAAGCGCATTAGAACCGATGCTTTCGACGCCTAATTTGATGCGTAAACGTGTAGCCTCGTCCAGCTTGCCAGCCGTCATCACGATATCTAAACGATCAATAAGCGCATCAACATCGCCGGCAAGCTCTACATAGTCCTCTAAATTGATCTCTGTGGGCGTAAATGGCTCGCTCGGCGAGAAGAGCTTTTCATCATGGAATAACCCAAGATCCATCAGATTAACCATGTTGATTACGGATGTCGCAGTCGTAATCTGGAATTCCGGCGCAACGAGGTTGTTCTCCGCAAGCGTACCTGCAGGAGAGTGGAATGGCGAGTAGAAATTGAATACGCTTGGGGCATTCAACGGATGTTGTTGCCCGTGATAGTTCATCGTATAGCCATTGTTGTAGAACAACCCATCCTCGCATTCGGCGTTAAACTGCCGCGCCAGTGCAGTCAGTCGTAAGACCGGTTCACGCACCTTACCAAACGAATTCGGGATTGGCGGATTTGTGACTTCGGGATCAAGCAGGATCGCCTTAATCACCGCTTTCATATCGCCGCGAACGCCCGTCGTATCACCGTTGAATGCGTTAGTAACACGTTCGATATACGCGGGAGATGGATTTGAAGTCGTGAGGCGCTGAATGAGTTGTCGCCCTATGAAAGGTCCAACATTCGGATGGTTAAACAAACTCTCAATTGCGAGTTCGATGTCTTCCATACCGCTTTGACCGTCGGGCACGATCACGCCACCGAGTAAATGCTTCGGACCAGGCGAGTGATGCTCCTCAAACATCTGCATGGGCTCTCGAAAATAAGGGCGCCACCTCCCAAACCAAGCGTTTGGGCCGCTATACGACAGCCCAGTGAAAACCTTGGCGTATTCTCGAATATCCTCACTGTCATAAGTGGGAATCAGATTGCCATCAAGGTCACGTTTGTGGGTGGCGTCGTCATTCAGTTCGAAGAGTCCGATGCTGAACAACTGCATCACTTCTCGCGCGAAGTTTTCGTCGGGAAAAATGTTGTTTTCTGGGTCGGCCTTGCGATTATTTACGTGGCTCAGATAAATGCCCATAGCGGGATGCAAGGCTACATTTAGCAATAGATCCTTGAAGTTCCCAGTCGAACCTTCAAGGAGCGTATCCATATAGCTCGTGAGCGCCGGGGGATTGTCGCGCAGAATGTCGATGTCAGAGACTACGAAGATCTGACTCAGTGCATACGCGATGCGCTGTTGCACCTGATCTTCTGCGGTCATGGCACGATTCCACCATGTGCCGCGCCAAAACGTGATCGTTAGCAGAATTCCATCATCTGCTGGCTTGAACTCCCCAGCATCCCGCCGACGGACCAACTCATCTGCGAATTCAAGATGAGACGTAGGTTCCATCGCGAGCTGTTCGTCTAACCACGCTTCATGCCCCTTCTCGGCGATCTCAACGATTCCTTCGTAAGGCATGCCGAACGTTGTTCTACTGGCGAAGGCCGATGCAGCCCTCAGTTCGGCATCGTTAGGCCCTGGTGGTGGCGGGGGTGGCGGAGGCGGTCCTGTAGGAACTGTTGGAGTCGGCGCAGCGACGCTGTTTGACGAGCCTCCGCCTCCGCAGGACACGATTAGGAAGCTGAGTGTCAGCCAGCTCAGAACGTGCCCCGCGACTCTGAATGACATCGCGAAATCTCGATATTTCCTGTATCGAGTATACATCAATTTGTATTGAAATTGAAGCTCGCGAC
>JAGWBO010000030.1:0-14923 GCA_021295855.1 Pseudomonadales bacterium
GTGTACCTCTATACGAAAGCAGTTTCTATATTGAAAACGCAGAGCCTGTGCCGGGTCTAATTACGGTCCAATACGGAACCTCCGATTTCAATGAATCCGAAGGTGAGTATGAAGTTACACAACCCATCAAGATTCCTGGTTATGGCTCGATGCAGATTGCATTGACCTCAGAGCAACCCCTTGAGAGAATCCGCGTCAACCCTTACTTAAGTTACAACCGGACTCCGTTCTCTATTCATGTTCCTCGGAGGCGAGTGTACGACGAAGTAGCACGTAGTGAAATGCCACTCGTACAAGCCGCGTCTTGGCAATACGAGGACGGGGACAGTGTTGTCGTTGACGATCTCGACGCTGGCTTCTCCGTCGATACAACGGAAGAATCGCGGTCCATGCCGTGGTTCATGCAGTTCCTCACATTTGCATTCGGCGAAACGACGCACGACCAAGGTCTCGCCTCGTACTCCGGCTATTCCGTAATTTTTGAAGAATGGTCTCGACAGCAACTGGATCAGGCTTACGGCAAATATCGACGGACTCTAGCACGTGCTTTTGACTCGTCAACTGTGGCAAATGCGCATTTTGAGGCGAATCTTCCCCGCAGTGGCAGCTGGAAACTCGAGTATCACTTGCCTAACCCCGAGTCGATTGGTAATAGCTTCGGCGGGGGGTTCGGACCAGCTGTGAACTTCAATATACAGGTTGGGGAGCGCCGTGGTAGACAGCGGTGGGGAGACTTCGATATTTGGGTCACAGACGGGGATCGGGTCGTACCGATCGAGTTCGACGGCGAGTCAATCGATGATGGCTGGAACCTGCTTGGCGAATTCCAACTTGAAAACCCACTAGTGACCGTGAGTGTATCAACGAATACCTCTCGCGGCTCGGTTGTTGCCGATGCAATCCGTTGGACCCCAGCGAGCTAATCACGCGCTTAACGAAATAACTATTGAGTACTTCATGAATCGATTACGACTTGTTGTCGCGGCGCTACTTGCGCTTGGTCTACTTGGATGCGGCGGTGAGCCGCCTGATGTTCAAGTCGAATTCAGAATTCCGGTCGAGACCGAATCGGTCGCTGAGGACGATGTTGAACGCATCATCGCTGCTACGGGAACACTGCGGCCACGCTCAATGGCGACACTTAATAACGAACTACCTGGCGTGTTGTATATCAGCCGTAATCAAAACGGCGAACGCTTAGTTGAAGGCGATACCGTGACAATTGGACAGCCGATCGCCGAGATCACGGGAGAAGACGCTCGCCTTCATGCAGGTATCGAATCAAAGAGAGTACAGCTCGAGAATGTCAAATCCGAGCTTGATCGACGTCGCAATCTTTTTGACCAGGGATTGATCGCCGAAACGGATCTACGTCAACAGGAAGTTGCTCATGAGAACGCTCTACTTGAGTATGAGCGAAGCATGTTAAACGCGTCGAAAGGTGAGCTTACATCGCCGATTGAAGGCGTGATTCTGACGCTTGCGCGCAACTCAGATCAGCTGCCTGTTGCTGACGGTCAGCTAGTGGAACCAGGATTTAGAGTCGCTGAAATCGCACCGTTAGATCCATTGATTGCAGACGTTGACCTGGTTGGTCCAGAGTTGTCGCAGGTGCGTGTCGGCATGCCTGTACGGGTACGTCACTTCGCCTACGATGATCCAAATTTAGGTGAAGTTCTGCGTATCGCCCCAAAACTTGACCCAACAACCCACACATTTCGAATTGAAGTCGCGGTGGATAACGCAAACGACCATTTTCGCCCGGGCATGTTCGTTGAAGTCAACATCATTGCTGCAAAACGCGCCAGCGTGCCAGTAGTGCCACGCGAGGCAGTAACGCGAAGAGGAAACGCGAATGTCGTGTTCGTGGTGAGCGGTCAACGCGCGAATCGACGTGACGTTCGGCTTGGGCTTAGTGACGATGAAAAATACGAGGTTATTGACGGCATCAAAGCCGGAGATCAAGTTGTTGTGCGTGGATTGGAAACGCTCACAGACGGAACGCGAATACGGGTCATCGGCTCCTAAGTGAGTTTTTTTGAAACCCTAGCTGGGCTCGCGACCCGACGCCCAGTTTCAATTTCGGTGATCGCACTAGCGATCGCACTAATCGGTTACTTGTCGTGGGAACGACGACCGATTGATCTGCTCCCAGACTTGCAAAGTCCCACGATCGTGGTTTCTGTGCGAGCGGGAGATCGTCCTCCCCTAGAAATCGAGCGCTTGTTCGGCGAGCGGATCGAACAACAACTGTTCACGGTACGGGGCATTCGAGAGATTGAGCAGGTCTCACGAACCGGTCGCTTGGTCGCAACCGTGTTATTCGACTGGGATGCGGACATCGACATCGGACTAATCGACGTTCAAAAAGCCGTCGGCAGCATCGAGGCTGATCCTTCGGTAGACGAGGTGTTGGTGAGGCGATTCGATCCCAGACAGGACCCGATACTCGAAATGGGACTCCTATCAACGGATGACCGCCATTCCCTGCTTGAACTACGTCAGATCGCACGGCGCCAACTCGGCACAAATCTTGAGCAATTGGATGGTGTCGCTGATGTCCACGTCCTTGGGGGTCGCGTCAAAGAAATCCGAGTGACGGTCGACCGTTATCTGATGGATGCATATCAGATCACGATCGACTCGCTGGCAAGCTCGATCAATTCTCAGAACATCGATATCGCTGCTGGAACCGTTGAAGAAAACAATCGCGTGTTCCAATTGCGAGGTCGGGCTCGATACGAAAATGCCGAGGACGTCGCTAATGTCGTATTGCGTTACATACAAACGCCTGGTGGCGCATCAAGAGCCATACGTGTTCAAGACATCGCAACGGTCACTGAAGAAGCTCAAGAAATCGACCATCTCGTGCTTGTTAATGGACGCGAAGGTATTGGTCTTTCCATCTACAAGGAGGCAGGGGAAAACACGGTCGAAGTCGCACGAACTATCCGTGAAGCGATAACCAATGTTGCTGACGACCTTCCCGGTATCGAGATTCATGAGGTCAGCGACAACGCCAAGCTTGTCGTCGATGCGCTTGATGACCTTCAAGTCGCGGCCGGGATTGGAATTACATTGGCGGTCATCGTATTGGTCGTATTCCTACGGTCTGCAGGTGCGACATTAATCGTTGCCACCGCGGTTCCTGTCTCGATTTGTACCGCCTTGTTTTTCATGCATCTTGGCGATTACAGCCTCAATATCGTCACACTTGGCGGGTTGGCGTTAGGGGCTGGGATGCTGGTCGACAATGCGATCGTCGTTGTTGAATCGATGTTCAGACGCCTTCAGGCTGGCGATGAGCCAAAACTCGCCGCTCAAGTTGGTACTGGGCAAGTTGCCGGGGCGATTACCGCAAGCACGTTGACGACTTGTGTCGTGTTTTTACCGGTTTTCTTTGTTCAGGGATTGGCGGTACGCCTGATCGACGGTATCGCGTTTACGGTCGTGGTGTCCTTGATCGCGTCGCTGTTCGTCGCTGTGTTTCTCATACCGGCTTTAGGGCAGTGGTTCCTACCTCGTATTACCAACTTGCCTGATGCACACGAGACCGCGACGGGGGTGTTTCGACGCGGTTTAGAGAGCTTTGTCAGTCGACTTTTGCGCCACGCATTTTTAGTCGTACTAACAGCATCTGTTTTTATCGGCGCTGCTTTCTTTTTCCTCATACGACTCGGAACGGAGTTGTTGCCTCCTTCGGACCCAAAACAGTTCTCCGTACGCGTCGTCGGTCCAGCAGGACAAAGAGTCGAGTCGACCGCACGAATGGTGGAAGGTCTCGAAGCCGTCATCCGAGACGCTACAAACGATCAAGTAGCCGCGACTCTGTCAGAGGTAGGGCGCATCCCCGACGATGACCGCGTGATTCGACAAGAAATGTCGGATGAACATACTGCACGCGTACTTGTGAAAGTGGCGGATACCGGTCCAACCGGTCGGGACGTAGCGTTGGCGCTCGAGGATGCAATTCAATTCGACGATACGACGCTTAGTTGGGAAATCAACCGAAGCGCATTGAGTGATGCGTTAGGAAGCAGTGGCATACCGGTTCTAGTCGAGGTGTCAGGCACCGCACTTGAAGATATTCGCCTAGCAACTGCGGCAATCCGCTCTCAACTCGCCGAACTGCCATCGTTGTGGAACGTACGCAGCTCCTTTGAAGGTGGTCCACCGGAGCTACATGTCGAGATGGATCGTTCGCTCGCGGACGCAGCTGGAGTTGACTTGAACCAGATCTCCGGCACGCTTCAATCCAGTCTGGACGGCCGAACGGTCACCCAACTTGCGATTGGTGATGAGGAATACCCGATCGTGATCCGGAGCGATACACCCTTCCGCGATGAGTTGGAGAACATCGTACTAAGCATGCCTAACGGTCGCCAGATTTCGATGGGGGAAGTTGCGAATTTCAGTGAAGTCGAAGGCGCGAGGGAGATATTTCGACGCGATCAGCGCCGTACGGCGCAAGTCACAGCACAGCTCGCAGATGGCTACGACTTGCCACAAGCAACCAAGGACGTGCAGGAAATACTCGATGGCGCCGTTCTGCCAGGTGGCGTTCAAGTCAAGATTCGCGGCGAGGAAGTCGAACGGGCGAAGACGTTTGGCGAGCTACAGCTCGCGGGAATCCTTGCCATCGCGTTGGTCTTCATGGTCCTAGCAGGTACCTTTGAATCAATCCTACAACCCATCACCGTCTTGTCGGCGATACCCCTCGCAATCGTTGGAGTCGCGATTGCGGTCGTGCCACTTGGAAACCCAATTGGCGTCATGACGATGTTAGGACTGATTGTCTTAGCGGGTGTGGCTGTAAACGACGCCGTGCTGCTGATCACCACCGCACGTCAGCTTATGGCAAGCGGCGTTGAACGGATAGAAGCACTATATCGCGCCGCTGGGATTCGACTGCGACCGATCACCATGACGACCCTCACCACTGCACTCGCGCTTACTCCCCTACTGTTTGGCGGCGGCGAAGGGGCAGTCTTGCGTCAACCAATGGCACTAACGATCATTGGAGGGATCATTACGTCCACGATCGGTTCGCTGCTCGTGTTGCCATGCCTCTATCTGTTGTTAGATAACCTTAGTATCAAACTGCGCGGATTGACAAGAATAGGCACAGCCAGCGCAACACCTACTTCAGGCTAAATTCCTCTACTTTCGTTTCGTCCAGGTCAATCCCAAGTCCGGGTCGATCGCTTAGATTGATTTCGCCGTTCTTCGGAACGATATGTTCACCGTAAATCGCGGCAACCTCATCCAAAGGTCCTGAAAACTCACTTGAAAACTCATGAGGGCGTGTGCCGTTCTGGACCGTCGCATAGACATGCATTGACGCCATACTGTTGATACCGGCTTGTGGACTATGCGGCATGACCGGCTTGTCGAGTACGGTAGCCATATCGAATATGCGTTTTACCTCAGACGGTCCGCCAGCGCTAAGGATGTCCGGTTGAAGGATGTCAGGATTACCTAGCAACACCAAGTGCTCGAACCACCAGCGATACGCGTCCTGTTCACCTGCCGAAACCGCGACATCTAATGCGTCTGCGATCTGTTTCAATCCCGGCAAGTCTGTGCGCGGAATGGGTTCCTCGAAGTGATCAATGCCAAGTTCCTCAAACTTCCGACCCTGTTGAATCGCGGTAGAAACTGAGTAACCGTTATTTGCGTCGAATCCCAGATATATTTCAGGTGGCAGAAACTCACGCACGAGCTTGAACATTTCGAAGTCTTTGATTGGATCGATATCTTGGCGCCACCCCTTCCAGTCCATTCGAATCTTGAACGAACGAAAATTCTCGTCCCACCCTTCCTTGACTTTGTCTAGCATCTCTTCTGGTTGCATCCGCCAACCAGAACCTACAGACCAGTAGAGAGGGATTTGGGTCCGAGCAGCGCCACCCATCAGGGTATAAACAGGTAAGCCAGTTTCCTTACCGAAGAGATCCCAAAGGGCGACGTCGATGACGCCGACTACATTCGCAGGCACTCGGTACATCCGGTCTTCGTGCCCGAAAGTTAGCGTTTCCCAGTGACGCTCAATCTGTAAAGGATCCTCTCCGACGAGAACGGGTTTTATGATGTTCTCAAGGTAAGCTTCAAAAATGGAAGTTCGACCTGAGCTCGGCGGATTCGCGCCAAATACCTCACTCCAGCCTTCAATACCCGCATCGGTCTGAATGCGGACCAGTGTCTTCCTAATCTTCAGTGGTGTGAGTGTGATGTCGGTAATCTTCATTTAGTCATCCAAGAGCTTGGTCTGATCCTGATGGACGGTCGAAAGCGCTTAACGCAGACGTGAAGCAGTAACGCTACGCTATTTAGTCAAACTCGTATAGACTCGATTGACGAAACCTAACGATTGCAGAACATCACCATATCGTTCGCTCAAATCCGCTGTCACGTGAGCTGCCTCAACTTCGACCAACGATTTCCCGTCGTCTATGAGTGCCTTAACTCGTTGTCGAACGGTCTTTAGCATGTCGATGTAAGCAGCCAGATCAGGCATATCGGTCACGACTCCGTGACCGGGAATCACAATTGTGTCTGGATTCAATTCGGCATAGACCGTTTCACAAAAACGAATCATGCCGTCGATCGATCCGCCGCTATCGACGTCAATGAACGGATACCCAAGCTTGTTGAACACGTCCCCGAAATGCACAGCGTTCTGCTTTCTAAATATCACAGCGACATCACCCGCGGTATGTGCCGCGCCAGCGTGGATCACATCGATGTCGCCACCATTGAAATGAAATGTCATGCGATCAGCGAATGAGATAACGGGACGAGCGGCGGGTGGATAGGCGTCTTGCTTGTATTTGGCGATCACCAGATTAATGATGTTGTCCTTCGCCATCATCTCAGCCGAGTGTTCGTGTGCGACAATCCAACTACCGGCTGGACCTAGCGCCTTATTCCCATCAGCATGGTCGAAATGCCAATGTGTATTAATCGCGAAATCAATCAGTCCGCCACCAAGTTCAGCTATAGCCTCATTGACTTTCGGGATCATTTCAGGAAATTGATCGTCCACGACTAACACGCCACTCTCACCGATCGAAACCGCGATATTGCCGCCTACGCCAAAGAACACGTGCAGTCCTTCTGCAACTGTCTGAACTTCGATCGGGGTATCGAAGTTCCAAGAAAATGCTTCTTGAAGCTGCTCTAAATCCATCACAGTTTCGTCAGTCGCAGTTTCCTGCGCGAAAACTATGCCGGTGAATAGAAGCGTGACGACGGCTGTAACTAGACGATTTCTCATGGCACTTCCCGACAACAATTGGATTTCATTTTATTTCGGGTCGATTCCACTTCACGCTCTGGAGCCAGACCTGAACAAACGGCGCGATAGTGCTTCGACCGCCATAAAAAAAGGGTCCGTAAAAACGGACCCTCTTATATCTAGGTGGTTTAGGACCTCAAGCTAGGTCTAAACCGACGTTAGATCAAGCGATCAACTCACTCGATCTACATCATGCCACCCATGTCAGGCATACCGCCTCCGCCTGGCATGGCCGGAGGATTGTCGTCAGGCGCTTCCGCGACCATCGCTTCGGTGGTAATCATCAGTCCGGCGACTGACGCTGCAGCCTGCAATGCAGTACGCGTCACTTTCGCTGGATCCGGAATTCCTTGCTCGATCATGTCGCCGTATTCACCGGTCGCGCCGTTGTACCCGTGGTTCCCTTTAAGAGAACGCACTTTGTCAACTACAACCGCGGGTTCGCCACCTGCATTTTCGGCAATTTGGCGCAGCGGATGGCTCATCGCACGGAGTGCGATTGCAATACCGACATTCTGGTCTTCGTTGTCACCGGAAAGCCCCTCGATATTCTCAAGGGCTCGAATTAGCGCAACGCCACCACCTGGCACGATACCTTCCTCAACCGCGGCGCGAGTTGAATGCAACGCGTCCTCAACGCGTGCTTTCTTCTCTTTCATCTCGATTTCGGTTGGCGCACCCACCTTAATCACGGCAACGCCTCCGGCGAGCTTCGCCAAGCGCTCTTGCAGCTTCTCACGGTCATAGTCACTGGTCGTGTCTTCGATTTCTTGACGAATCTGCTTTATCCGACCTTCAATTTCCGCTTTCTCGCCTGCGCCGTCAACGATGGTGGTGTTTTCCTTGCTGCTTGAGACTCGCTTCGCAGTACCCAAGTCATCAAGCGTGGCACCTTCAAGCGTTAAACCGACTTCTTCGGAGATAACGGTCGCGCCAGTGAGTGTAGCGATATCTTGAAGCATCGCTTTGCGACGATCGCCAAAACCTGGCGCTTTCGCTGCAGCGATTTTCACAATCCCGCGCATGTTGTTGACCACCAGTGTCGCGAGCGCCTCGCCTTCGATGTCTTCAGCAATGACCATTAACGGTTTGCTTGCCTTGGCGACATTCTCAAGAACCGGCAGAAGATCACGAATGTTCGAGATCTTCTTGTCGCAGAGCAGGATGTACGGTTCTTCCAAATCAGCCGACATCGAGTCTTGGTTGTTGATGAAGTACGGCGACAGGTAGCCACGATCGAACTGCATTCCTTCAACGACATCCAGTTCGTTTTCGAGACCACTGCCTTCTTCGACCGTGATCACACCTTCTTTGCCGACCTTTTCCATCGCTTCTGCGATGATTTGACCGACAGCAGGATCGTTGTTCGCTGAAACCGTGCCGACCTGTGCGATAGACGTTGAGTCCTCACACGGCGTGGACATTTGTTCGAGTTCAGCAACTGCGGCGCTAACAGCCTTGTCAATGCCTCGCTTGAGATCCATGGGGTTCATACCTGCCGCAACAGATTTCAGTCCCTCAATCAAAATGCCTTGAGCAAGAACCGTGGCGGTCGTGGTGCCGTCACCGGCTTCGTCAGATGTCTGACTAGCCACTTCCTTCACCATCTGCGCACCCATGTTTTCGAACTTATCCTTTAGTTCGATTTCCTTCGCTACAGACACGCCATCCTTGGTAACTGTTGGCGCGCCGAAAGATTTGTCGAGAATTACATTTCGACCTTTCGGACCAAGCGTTACCTTCACGGCGTTCGCTAGGGTGTTGACCCCGTCAAGCAACCGCGTACGGGCGTCATCAGAGAATTGGACTTCTTTTGCACTCATTATTGTTTTTCCCTCAAACCGTGGTTATTCAATGACGCCGAAAATTTCGGATTCGGAGAGAATCAAATACTCGTCATCTTGGAGTTTGACGGTGCTACCACCGTATTGTCCAAAGATGACTTTGTCGCCGACCTTGACGTCGAGCGGTCGAACGTCGCCACTATCCAGGATCTTTCCTGGTCCGACAGCCTGTACCGTGCCTTGTGATGGCTTTTCGTTCGCCGTGTCCGGCAAAACGATGCCACCGGCGGATACAGCCTCGTCCTCGTCACGTGTCACTACAACACGATCATGAAGGGGTCGAATATTCATCGATATCCTCAATGGTTGGTAAAGTTTGTGTTCCCTACTTAGTGCTTCAAAGCAACTAAGTGCGCGAATTTTAGCACTCTCGACTTGAGACTGCTAATTTTTTAGCAGTTCTATATCTAGTTTGCTAATTAGAGGTGACGAATTGAACGAGGAAGCCGCCGATACCGTCAAGTGGATAATCGAATCCATACCCTATGGCTCCGTCGCAACATACGGACAAATCGCCGAAATCGCTGGATTACCTCGCAGCGCGCGCTTCGTTGCACGGGTACTCAGCAATTCTGGTGAGACTGACTGTTTGCCGTGGCACAGAGTAATTCGAGCGGACGGACGTATCGCGCCGAGGCTTTCTGCGGATGAACAAATCAAGCGACTTAGGGCAGAGTGCGTCGAGGTTATCAACGGTCGGGTAAACCTATCGCGATTTCAGTGGTCTGAAAGTTAGTAAGCACATCCAGTATCGCATCGTGAAATAGTCATCGATGCTATGATGTTGGCGATTTCCAATCCATCCACCTTATCCCAATGCCAAGTTTCGACACAGTCTCTGAAATTGATTGGCAAGAGGTCCGCAACGCTGTTGATCAGGCAAAACGCGAACTTGGGACACGGTTTGATTTTCGCCATGTAGACTCCGGGATCGAACTCACTGAGCGCGACATCCAAGTTCACGCTGAAGAGGAATTCCAGATTCATCAGCTAATTCAGATCCTGAAGAGCAAATTAGTGAACCGGAAAGTTGACATAAAGGTACTACAGCCTGGCGAAATCATCGCATCCGGCAAGACAAAACGCCAAGTGCTGTCACTCATTGAAGGCATAGACCGCGACACCACAAGATTGATCAGCAAACGCATTAAGAATCTCAACACGAAATTGCAGGTACAAGTGCAAGGTGACCAAGTCCGGATCTCGGGTAAGAAACGAGACGAACTCCAGGAAGCCATAGCTGATCTTCGTGAGATGGATTTACCCATACCGTTGCAGTTTAAGAACTATCGAAACTAAATTTGTCCTACCGGCCGTATTCACTTGACCGAAGCAGTCGCAAATAAAACTGTAATCGATCGATTTTCTGTGTATCTCGATGTGCGTCTTTGGCGCATCTTCTTGCTTGGCACGGTGAGTGGGTTTCCTTGGCTATTTATTGGTGCAGGGATGACGGCATGGCTAACCGATGTCAATCTCTCGCGGACCGCAGTAGGGCTATTCGGTGCCGTATTCGTGGCTTACACGATCAATTTCCTATGGGCACCTCTGATTGACCATTTGGAACTACCTGGTTTACGGCGGTTGGGTCACCGAAAATCTTGGATCGTACTTTGCGTGTTATTGCTCATCGTCCAAGCACTTCTCCTCGCATCGACGGGACCTTCTTTCAGTTTGTTGCTTACTGCAATGATTTGTCTCGGCATTGCGATCGTCTCTGCGACACAAGACTTAGCAATCGATGCGTACCGTGTCACAGTTATCGAGAAGCACGAAGAACACATGCTCGGTCACGCGGCTGCGATGGCTACCTGTGGATGGTGGACGGGTTTAAGTCTGCCAGGAGCATTTGCATTCATATTGGCAGATCAGTTTGGGTGGAACGCGGTCTTCTTCGGACTCACTGGAATTCTGCTCCTGATGCTACTAGGCGTTCTATGGGTAATTAAGGAACCGACCGTCGTTGATAAACCGACCACTAACGTAGCGAGTGTTACCCGTATCCAGTTTTTTGATCGGACCTACGTCGCCGCCGTCTCAGAGTTCTTTCAGCGCAATGGGCTGCGCCTCGCGTTCGGGCTCTTGCTCTTCATCTTTATGTTCAAGTTAGGCGAAGCGTTTCTCGGTCGCATGGTCGTAGTCTTCTATAAGGAAGTTGGCTTCACGAACGCGGACATCGGCGTTTACTCAAAAGGTCTCGGGTTGGCGATCACGATTTCATGTGCGATCGCGGCTGGGTTTTTTACGAGTAAGTTCGGCACGGTAAAAGGATTGATGCTAGCCGGAATCGGTATGGCAGCAACGAATCTTCTGTTTGCGTGGTTAGCAACCGTTGGACCCGATAAGTCTCTCCTCGTCTTTGCATTGGTCGCAGACGGCATTACGAGCGCACTATCGACGGTTGCTTTCGTAGCGTTCATCACGTATTTCACGAGCCACCTACATGCAGCAACCCAATACGGAGCTCTTGCATCGTTGGGCAACTCGGGCCGTACACTTCTCGCGGCTTCTAGTGGGATGCTGGTAGATTGGCTTGCAGGCGACTGGGCAACATTCTTCGTCCTGACCGCGCTGATGGTGTCTCCTGCGATTTTGATTCTATGGTGGATCAGCCGTTCGATCCATACGCAACCAACTGGGAGCTAGGCAACCCTAGGTAGCGAGTCGTTGCTGCTTCTCCCCGTCGAAAGCGGCTCTGCATCCAAGCTTTCGAACAGACTCCGCTGAACCCATCGCTCATCGGGGTCGTTCCTCTCCAACGGCGCATCAAACGCGCTGCGAACTTGACCACTTGTGAGAATGTGCTGCGTCACAACGCCCGCCTTCGCAAGTTCTGAGGCAAGGATCGAATGACGGTGACACTGGTATGGGTCGCGTTCCACACACATGATCGCTACGCGTTTTTCGTCCAATTGATCCATGACCTGCTTCATTCCGTCGTCAAATGCATCACACACAATTTGCCGACGGTAATCTGAAAGACTGTCACAACCTTTACGCATTTTCGAATTGTGGGAGCCAAGCTGATTGCCGAGGTACTCGTATCCGAATCCCGACTGCCGCAGCTTCCCGCGGATCACTTCGTAATTGAAGTGTGGTACATGGCGGCTGAACGGGATCGTTCGAACGTCGATTACCTGTTCAATTGACCACTTCCTGAGCAGTGCAGCAAATGATCGATAACTCATATTGGAGTGACCTATCGAAAAGACTTCCTTGATTTGCCGATTCATGTTCAATTCCTTTCCCTTACCTGTGATTTTATACACTTTCTAACAAGAATACAACGATGACATCGCAGAGACTTTCTGCATCACAACGTACGGAGCAACGCTTTGAAACCTCGTGTGTACTTCACCTTTCGTTCGTGAGCGAGGAAGACCTCTCCAGTTCGAGGTCGATAACCCAGCGCGCGTCCGAGTCGGAGCGTGCCATTTCCCTTGAGTTCGTACTCTAGGTCGCAGGCATCTAGCAACCGCCGGGCATCAGTCATCGTGCGTTCCGTCAACCGATGCCTTGCCGCAGAGTCAGCTGGTCCTGTGGCAGACTCGGGAGTTAGCGAGCGCCAGTACATTGGCGAGCAACGAAGCGATCGAGACTGAACCGTCAGTGGGTCCTTCGAATGCTCTAGCGTGACGGCAAACGTCGCTTCAAACGTGACGTCGCCAGACTCGTCAAGTTCCCAGGCGTTGTCGAACTTTCTGGTGTAGAACGCGTAACCGGCAAGCTCTACAGGGTCGCGTACAAATACGTCCGAGTCTTCGAACTCGTCGACGACACATCCACTAGAATCGACAACTCTTCCCTTCAACGTCCCCGGCAATACGGGTCGGCTCTGTCGGTAAATCCAGTAACCCGTCACCTTGCGCTGTAAGTTAGTACGCCAGTCTTCGAGGTCATACAGAACGCCATCTATAAGTGGAATATAAGTTGAGTGATCAACTTCTAGGATCACTCGATGATTTGCGTTAAGCATGCCAAGTACTTGACGTAATGAAAGTGCCGCAGTAGGCTGTGGCGCTTTTACGTAACCTGTATATTCGAAAAACTTCGTCATCCACTGTCGAGGCACACCGTGGTTTTCGGTTTTTTCTGCCGAAATCTCGAGTTCAACGAAGCGCCGCGCTTCCTCATAACTGAGGTCCAGTTCAATCACAATCGCGCGAATGCCACTATCAAGTCGCATGTCAATGCGCCTCTGAGGTGGCGCGGCGCTTCGTTTGCCGTCGGCATAACAAAAGCTAGGCAACCCAGTTTGCTCTCGAATAAACACGTTTCTCAGCATGTTCGATCTCGTCACGTTCTTGTCAATGGCAAAGATAGAGTCTGTTACGACACGTTGTGTCGTCATTTGTAAGCCACTTACAAAGTAGTACAGTTATTCATCCGTAGCGATAGGATCGAATCTCGATGACAAACGACCGCCCGCGCATAGATCGCGTTACGACTACGAGCGGCGACGCTGGCACAACCAGTCTCGCCGACGGCAAGCGACACGAAAAAGGTAGTCCGCGCTTGGAGCTCGTCGGTGCTCTAGACGAACTCAACTGTGAGGTCGGACTCGCAGCACTCTGTCTTGACGGGTCTTTGCGTGAACAGCTTCGAACGATTCAGGCACGCGTGTTTGACGTTGGCGCGGCCGTCGCAACCGGCAAACCACAACCTTATTGGGGACGTGAAACCGAACGTCTTTCAGCTATCACGGAGGAAATCAACTCGGCACTAGAACCGCTTGCGGAATTCGTACTACCTGGCGGTAACGAAACGAATGGACGATTACACGCTGCACGAGCGATGACTCGTCGATGTGAACGTGTGTTCTGGCGGCTTGAGGATCCGGTACTCATTGAAGCGTCGATAGGTGCGTTTCTCAATCGACTCTCGGATTTCTTATTCGTTGCTGCACGCAGCGTGTGCGAAGACGAAGTTTTGTGGCAGCCTCTTAGGGAGTAGCCGAATTACTAACTAGAACTTAAGTTATCCCGAATTTCGTACTCAATGAAACCCAATTGGCGCATTTCGCGAGCGAGGCGATTGAGATCCTGCCATTCACGCCGGTTTTTTCGCACGCTCACCAGTAAGTGCATCGCACCATCAATTGGGATCGCCACAGCCCATGCCAACGGCTTCCCCTGCATGTCTGCGAGATTACCGCCTCTCACCGAACGATGTACGCGGTATACAAGCGGTTTGCCGATCGCATGTCGGTGGGCGTCAATGTCAGTTGTCAGTATCGTTTTGGGTTCCATTTGACGGCCTCTACTGAGCAACACCTTGCGTAATGGTGTAGCTGCATATAATATACGCGATACACCATTGCCAAAACTGTCATACAAAAACGTCATATTAGACGATAATGTATGATAAAGGTCTTCGCAACTCGCGACAGGAGCTCCCCATCATGTTGAAGTCTTTACTCGCCGGTCTATTTTCGATGATCCTAGTCGTCGGTGTCGCATACGATGCGGATGCCCGACGATTTGGAGGTTCTTTTAAGAAGCTATAAAGCGCCTGCCTTCAAGAGCTTCTCGCGCAAAACGACACCGCGTCCAAGGGCTACCTCAAGTCGACCAACGACCCAGTCTGCAACATCCCGTCAGTCGTCCAGTGGTTTTGGTGGTGCGACGCGAGGGAGTTCAACGACTGGCGCAGCAAGCCGAGCTTCGTCGAGTGCGCGATTCGCACGCGCCCCGACCAACAATTTCCGCAGCACGAGACAACAAAACGCGTATCGCAACTATCAATCGCAACATCAGAGCAAATTCCAGGGGAGAGCAACCAA
>JAGWBO010000030.1:15106-15531 GCA_021295855.1 Pseudomonadales bacterium
AGCGTTTGCATACCACCATCAAAACGATGCCGGCATGAAGGAGTGGATGGCGGAGATGGAGAAGCAAGCGACCGAAAATGAAGAAATACGGACGCAACTTGACGTACTCAAAGCAGAGATGGCTAAACTCGAAGGCACGCCCATCGATCCGTCTTACTTACCCGATGACATCAATCCGGACATGGTGTTATCTCCCGACGTCGTCCGCACGCTCGCCCCAACGTTCAAGTTGTGTACTGCCCGAGCCGAAGGAAACTACCAACGATTCGGCGAGATCGTTCGGCAACAAGCAGGCAGCAGCGTGCTCGTTGAAATCGTGAACACGAATGGTTCCATGCAAAACCTTGAGTACATGCAGAACGGAAAGTGTGACGGTGCTTACGTGCAACGCAACGCATTCGGTGTGTATGCGGAAAAAAATCCCA
>JAGWBO010000030.1:15808-17929 GCA_021295855.1 Pseudomonadales bacterium
CTATTGCAGCGCGCAAGCACGCTGGGGGACAAAGTGGTGCTCGTTCCGGTGAACGACTGGGACTTTAACGATATGAAGTATGGCCACGGCAAACTCTTTCAGGGTCACCAAGATCCTTCTGGGGCGGATGTCTATGTTTTCCTAGATATTCCCGATGATCAATATCCGAGCATACAAGATGGTCTCATCTTCTCTGAAGTCGAGACATTGACCGTGCCGGTTGACATGGTTGCAAGTCTAGCTTGGCGCGACGAAAACGCGCAGGTATACGACTCGTTTCTCGGCGCAGTTCTTGACGCACAACCAGCGATCGACGACCTGACGCGCGAACACTAGGCATCTCGTCACCTCTTATCACCGATCACAGAGTCGTTCGCCATGTCCATGAAACAGTATCTGCGCATCAAGGTTCAAGACGCTAAGAACCGCTGGTCGAGTGATGGTAAGGACAAACGAACTCGTATTGATGACTCGTTGCCGTTGAACATGCGCGTTGGATCGCGCGTGCAGTTTGCGGAGGCGCCGTTCTTGATCGCGGGAGATGACACCCACGTGCCATATCCCGGTGAAGAAACCCTGCTCGCAGCATTCAGTGAAGTCGAGCTCGCCGGGATGAAAACGTTCCGACTATATCTAGATTCACGCGCGGACGACGAGCTTAGTGTGATGTTGATGCTGTTAATGGACGACACTGGTGAACAGGTTGACGAGCGCTACGTCTTCCATGAGCAGTATGAACTGCCAATTTTTCACGTCGCTATCGCAGACGTGCCGGACCATGAAGACGAGACTTCTGCGGTAGATTTCTGGCTCGCGAAGGACGAAGGCATATTGGGTATGCCACTTTTCCATACGCCAGACGAATCCACCTACGAAAGACTTTGGGAACCCGATCATGACGTCTGGCTCAAGCCTGCCTCGTCAACAGAGACGATAAAACTCGACCCTTACGGCGAAAACACGACGGAAGTCGAACATCTCGGAACGATGTTGTTTGCGCGCGTGGTCGAAGGTCTGGGGGGCGTCGAGTTTCAGGAGTATCTACTACCAACCGTCGAACGCGACACCGACGGATTTCGTGTACGTATCTGGGTGGGGTTGCCACTAGCTCCGACTGATATGGACCTACCCGATGCAATCTAACGCCCAATTCACTCCATTTCGTATGCACTCAAGGAGGATACAGCAGTGCTAGACAAACTCACATTTTGGAAAAACTACGGTGAAGGCAAACTAGCTGACGCCGGCGACGCCATTCTTACCGGTATGGTCAAACTAGACCCGGAAGGTACCTCAAGAGCTGAGATCGGTGCTGAACGAGAAAAATTCGAGAAATTCGCGCTTGAGGTCGAGGACTATCGAGTGACTTACAACCGTGAGGCCGCGGAAGCTGAAGCCGCACGCGCCGCATACAACAAAAAAATGGACCAAATCCGCGCGCTTGAAGATGCCGCTGCGGCCAGTCCCGAAAAGTCAGACAAACTTTCGCTAGCGGCAGACAAGCTCAAAGCCGAGGCGGCCGAACTGTTGGCGAGTGCCCGTACCGAGATCGAAGAAGCTGAAATGGCTAAGCAAGATCTCGACGAAGTCGAAGCTATTCAAGAAGAGATGGCGGAAACGATCAAGATGCTGGAGTCGAATCTCAAGAAAGCGCAAGCTGAAATGGCTCGCGCAAAGCGCGCTGAAGACCGCGCAAGTAAACGCGCTCAGCACCAGGAACGATTGGCCGGGATTCGTAGCGGCACGACGAATGTGGGAGTCGCGTCCAAAGTCATGCAAGAACAGGCCGCGAAATCACGTCAAGCTGCAAACGCTGCAACCCGACGCGCAGAACTGCTTGGTGACGCGCGCGAGAAGAAGGATCCGGCGTTTGAGGACGCTGACGTTGCAGCAGTGCTCGCGGGCGTTGACGAAGAGAGCAAGCCGCCAGTACCTGACCTACCTGACAAGCTATGAAACCAGCACGCGCTAGTGTTCGATCTTTACGTTGTTCTATGAGCGGATCATGAAAAAGGCGCTCTGGTACACCGTTGGTGTGATCGTAGCGGGTGCACTGCTGTATTTCATCCTAGGTTGGCTAACCAGCCTGTTGACCATCATTGCACTCACGATCGTCGTGTT
>JAGWBO010000030.1:18118-18635 GCA_021295855.1 Pseudomonadales bacterium
GCGGATGAGCTCGACCTCAATTACGAACTCGAGCTGTTGGATTTTGAGGCGAAACTCGGCGCGATTCGCGATAAGAACGCTGACGTAGCAATCGGTTGTATAAGCGTGTCAGAAGAACGCGAGCGGTATATGGATTTCACTCATGCCGTAATCGCTAACGGATTTTCAGCCGCAAGTTTGATCGAAGCCAGTCTGATTCCCAGTTTCAGTGATGAAAGCCTGAAGATGCTGCTACTTTTATTGCTGTTTGTCATTTTCTTCTCGCACTTGATGTGGTGGTCCGAACATGGTCAGAGTGCGATCAGCGACCGGTATTTCCCTGGCGTCTTTCAATCCATCTGGTTTAGTTTGGTCACGATGTCTACTGTAGGTTACGGCGATATCGCGCCTCAACGATGGCTAGGCCGTATCAGTGCGGCGTTGTTGATCGTGACGGGAGTGACAGCTTTCGGCGTAATCGTTGGTCAGTTCGCCGCCGATGCGATCGGACAACGTGCTCAGAAACCCGTTCAATCCG
>JAGWBO010000031.1:0-453 GCA_021295855.1 Pseudomonadales bacterium
TCACGCACAACAAAGGGATCATGAACGGCATTGATGCCGTCGCACTCGCGACTGGCAACGATTTCCGTGCCATCGAAGCGGCCGCTCATGCATACGCAGCTGCGGAAGGGCGATATCGTGCACTTACCTCATGGTCCAAATCCGAAAGCGGCGCGCTGCGAGGTGTCTTGCATATGCCGATGAAGGTCGGTACCGTCGGTGGTTCGCTTGAGACGAATCCAACCGTCGCGATCAACCATCGAATCCTTGGTTCGCCGAACGCGCCGGAACTCGCCGGAATCATGGGTGCGGTCGGTATCACCCAGAATTTCGCTGCCCTTCGTTCGCTGTCAACGGCAGGGATTCAACAGCACCATATGAACCTGCATGCACGAAGCGTTGCCTCGACCGCAAACGTACCTGATGAGTATTTCGACGAGGTCGTTGACGCCCTCATCGAGGAAGGGGACATCA
>JAGWBO010000031.1:606-15798 GCA_021295855.1 Pseudomonadales bacterium
TCCTACCTGCAGAAGAACCTGTCTTGCTCATTCCGAGATGGGGTATTGAGCAACCCATTCATATGGACGAGGCTAACCCGCAGGGGTTAGTGGGTGTATTAGCCATGCTGCTCCGACGTCTGGGTCTCAACGAGGAATCCTTGGGTATCGAGGTCTTCCCCAGTGTACCCCGGGCAATGGGCTTAGGTGGCTCGGCAGCGATTGCAGTCGCTGTGATACGCGCGCTAAGCGACGCCTTCGAGCTTGGGTTCAACGACGAACGGGTTAACGAACTCGCGTTCGAATGTGAGCGCTCAGCGCACGGGAATCCGTCCGGCGTCGACAACACCATTGCGACTTACGGTGAACCGATGCTGTACAAGCAACCGAAAAATCCCGACGACGCGGCGCACGAAATTGTCCGACCGGCACAACCGGTACCGCTGGTGGTTGGCATGTCCGGAAAGGAGAGCTTGACTGCAAACATGGTCGAGCAAGTGCGACAGGCACGCGAACGGCATCAGGTCGCCTATGACATGATTTTCGATCAACTCGCGTCCATCGCGACCGACGGAACCGAAGCCTTCACACACGGCAACTTTTCTGAACTCGGCGAGCTGATGAATATGGCGCACGGTTGTCTAAACGCCCTCCAGTTATCAACGCCCGCTTTAGAAGAGCTCGTCTTCCTGGCGCGTAGCAGCGGCGCGGTAGGTGCCAAAATTACCGGCGCTGGTGGGGGCGGGAGCATCGTAGCGCTGTGCCCGGACTCACAGGAAGATGTCGCGAACGCGATGGAAACTGCCGGTTATCAGACCCTTTCATTCACAGTCAAGTAGAACGAATGCGCATCGCGACATGGAACATCAACGGCATTCGCGCTCGAATTGACTATGTCAAAATCTGGCTGGAGTCGAGACAACCCGATCTTGTTGGATTTCAGGAAATCAAGGCTACCGAAGAGAACTTCCCTGCCGAAGCGTTCGAACAGCTTGGCTATCAAGTTCATGTTCACGGACAAAAAAGCTGGAACGGCGTGGCCTTCGCATCGAAGGCTGACGTTGAGGTAACGCAACTTGGCCTGCCTGGTCGTGAGGACAACGGTGCGCGATTGATCGCTGGTGATTTCGGCGATTTAAGCTATGCTACCGTCTACTGTCCCAACGGTAAAAACATCGACCACGCCGATTTTCAAATGAAGCTTGAGTGGTTTGGCGCTTTGCGCGACTTCTGCGAAACGCAGATCGACAATGGCAAGGACTTTCTTATCGGCGGCGACTACAACATCTGCGCGACCGGGGCCGACTCTCATCGTGGCGCTGACGGCGACGGAGAAATATTCCACACGGTCGAAGAGCGAGACGTACTGTCGAAGCTTTTTGATCTGGGACTTACGGATCTATTCCGCAACAAATATCCAGACTCAGATGCTTTTTCCTGGTGGGACTATCGAGCAGGCGGCTTTCAACGAAACCTCGGTTTACGTATCGACCTACTACTTGGCACCCAAGGCATCGTTAACCGTACTGACGAGATCGTCATTGACCGGGATTTCAGGAAGAAACAGGAAGGTCTTACTGCGTCCGATCACGCACCGGTGTACGTGGATTTAGAACCCACGTAACCTCTTCAGTTCTCCGACAATCTTGACGCACGGTCGTCAGAAGAAACCTTTCTTCATGGCGAGCAAACAAATTTGAAGTGATCTCGAATGCATACTCGCGTCTTCGATCACTATGCAAGCTTCGCGAATTTACGAAAAATCTTCGTGTTATGACGGTCGACATACGCCGTGACTTTCTCAGCCGATCGAAGCTTCCCACTATCCTTCAACTCTTGCGCTTTACGACCGTCGGGAAACTCAGCGACAAAGTAGAGTTGAGCCCTGAATTTATCGGGAGAGTTGGACATTCCGGCCCACTTCCCTACCCATTCTGCAACAAATTTATTTGCATTCGCTATCGCGATCGCCGCACAATCTGAATCGAGTTGATGCTCTGGAGTGTAGGTATGAACTTTGCTCTCTGTTCCATCGCGATGGTAACCGTAGAGCGTTATGTTCGGACTGAATGTCGTCATGATTCTCCCCTCTCTTAAGTGTTGACATGAGCATTTGTGACGCTCGAACAAGGAGCTTAAGAAGAAATCGGAATATCACGGAATCGGATTTTTTGACTCAACGGAACAGTGTTTGTTACGGCTTTAATCGATGCACTTCGTCTTTTAACGCCATACTTACATTCGACGAGTTATCTCTAGGAAATCGTCACGTACGGTTTCCTAGACCTAGCCGCTTGGAGAAACCACCATGAATGCATCCGAATTACTCATTACCGCAAGTGAATTGGCTGCTCTCCTGTCGAACCCAAACCTCAGAGTTATCGATTGCCGTTGGGCACTGACGAATCCTTCGTTTGGGCGCGAGGAATTCGACAAAGGTCACATTCCATCGGCACAATTCATGCCACTTGAGCCTGCAATGAGCGATGAAGCAGGGGAACGTGGGCGCCATCCATTGCCGGACAAGGAACGTTTTGCTGCGACCCTTGGTGCATATGGCATTGATAGCGATTCTTCGGTCATCGCTTATGACGATGGTTCGTGCTCGTTCGCCTGCCGGTTCTGGTGGATGATGCGGTGGGTTGGACATGCGGACGTACGGGTACTCGACGGTGGGTTACACCAGTGGACTAAACAAGGTCTTGAGACCGCTGTCGAAGCTGTACAAGCCCAGCCATGTCAGTTTGAGGTTCGTCCTTCCTTGACGAAGGATTGCGGACCGGATGATGTGTTAGGTGTTGAGCACAAGCTGATTGATGCGAGGGGCTACGATCGATTCTTGGGTCAGAATGAATCGATCGACCACACGGCCGGCCACATTCCTGGTGCGATGTGTTATCCATTTGACGGTAATCAAGGTACCGATAAACGATTCAAACGCGAGACAGATCGATTCCAGACTCTTGGCGCCGATGAGTCCATCGTCTGTTATTGCGGTTCTGGTGTGACTGCCACGAACAACATCATGGCGCTCTTATTGGCAGGTTACCCCGAACCTACGCTCTATCCGGGATCATGGAGCGAATGGATTGAAGATCCGAACAGACCGATAGAGCGGGAAGAAGGCTCACCTGCTTAGCAGACCGCTTGTTCGTCTACCGTTCACTTACGAGCTGTGCTGGACCACCGATGCTGCTCACCACGACGCCGTGAACGCCTTCGAATTGACGTAATCGGTCACTGACTTCGTTCACCGCATCCGATTCACAAACTGCCTTCACATGTGATCCGGCATCGATCGTGTAGAACACGTTGATGCCGCCGGCGCGCATGCGCTCCACCGCTTCAATGCAATGCAGCGTTGCCGCGTTCCAGTAAATCAGCGAAGGTTCCGTACTGAGCATCAGCGCATGCATGTGGCGACAACTCGCTTCCGCGACCTGAGCGAGTGCTGGAAAGTCCTTATTCTGAACCGCTGACAGACCGAGACCAAACGCGTCAATCGTGGTGCGCGTCCATGCCTCGTAGAAAGGCGACGTATCGCGAGATGCCGTCATTCCAATGGTCGAACCGGTCGATTTGCTCCGATCAGACGTGATCGCGACCGCTACGGATAAATCCCACTCGTTTTCATGCAAAATCTGAGAGACTCGACACGTGTTCTCTCTTGGCTCAAGCGTTACAAATCCACCGTGGAGTGAACGCGCCGCAGACGCGGATCCTCGCCTCGCCCAATCACATTGCTCCTGCAAGGAAAGATCAAGCTCAAACGCGGTGGAAGTCGCGAGCGTGAGCGCTGCGAATCCAGAAGCAGACGACGCCAAACCGCTATTCGCCGGAAAGTTACTCGACGACTCAATACGTATATGCGGTAGATCAAACTGTCGACGAAGCTGCGCGAGCCATCCATTGATCTTGTTATCGTCCACACGCTCGTCGTCAAGCACGACAACCGACGAAGTCGTTTCCTCAACATGTGTGGTCGTCCGCAAATCACCTAGCGTCAGCGCCAAAGAAGGCGTTGCCGGGATATTTAGCTCGTCGTTGCGTTTACCCCAATACTTGACGAGCGCAATATTGGGATGTGCATACGCTGTAGCTGCGCGCACTAGTACCCAGCTGGTGGTGTAAACGCAAACCCCTGCTGTTCGAGCAGGCGCGCCACGCCTAACGTCGTCAAATCACCGTATTCTGGTCCTACTATCTGGACGCCGATCGGGAGACCTTCGTCGTCAAGACCCGTAGGAACGATGGTGGATGGCAAGTATGCGTTGGTTGGGACACCCGCCCAGAATACTTGTTGGAAGTATCCCTGCGGTTGACCGTTTACTGTGATCGTTCGTTCACCGAACGGCCGATGATCATGCGGAAACGCTGAGCGCGCCATGATCGGCATTAACACGATGTCGTAGTCCCTAAAGAACTTGAACCAAGCCCAACGTATATGAGTTCGTTTCTCGTTGTTTCCTACCCATTCACGGAATCGTGCAACCTGAGAGCGTCGCACGACCGCGTCCAGACTTTCATCATTGGGATCAAGAGCGTTCGCTGCTTCCATATTGCGTTGGTATTGCTCTTCCGGTACGCGGCACGCCATCGTCGCGGATAGCAAGGACTGGTACGTGAAATGCGTGTGTTCGGAGGTGAAATCCGGTCGTGCATCGTAATCGAGCTGTGCACCTTCGGAACGTAACGCTTCTGCCACCAAATCGACACGCGCGGAAACTGATGCATCAACAGGCGCCATTTCGTCATCTCGCCATACCGCTACCTTCAAATCACCTGGCCGCTTTTCGAACTCTGGCAGTTCTAGCTTTAACCCATAGGATTCGATCTCGTTTGGTCCCGCCATCACGCGTGTAGCGATCTCAACATCTTCGGCACCTCGTCCTAATGGACCGATCACCGATAGATCTGAAGGACTCAAAATGCCGGGCGTCGCGTGACCGCGCGGGGGGAGCATGTTCCATGTTGGCTTATGACCGAACACGCCACAGAAGTGTGCTGGATTTCGAATCGAGCCGCCAATATCCGAACCGCTATCAATACCGGTCATACCCGCAGCTAGTGTCGCAGCCGAACCCCCAGAGGAACCACCAGGGATTTTGGTGACGTCGTAGGGATTGTTGGTTGTACCGTAGATTTCGTTATAGCTTTGAAAATCCGACAGCATCAACGGCACATTGGTCTTACCGAAGATCACGGCACCCGCGCCACGCAAACGCTCAACGGAAAGCGCGTCGCGTGTCGCGAAATTGCCTTTCAAATAGGGCGCACCCCAAGTCGACGGCGTGCCTTTCACGTCGTAAGATTCCTTGATGGTCATCGGTACGCCATGCAGTGGACCAAGCGCCTCACCTGCTGCAATGGCCGCATCTGCCCGTTTGGCATCTTCCATCGCCTCGTCACGGATTTGCCAAATGACTGCGTTCAATTCGCCGTTGAACTTATCGACACGGTCGAAATAGAAGTTCAAAAGCTCCACACTAGAAATCTGTTTAGCACGGAGTTTCCGCGCTAACGACACAGCACTATCAAACGCTAGTTCACTCATGGGAGGCTCCTTTCACGAACGCTAAATGATATTTTCGAGAGTTTGAGGCCTTGGCGCTCATTCGCCTTGCAGACACACCAATGCTTGTTCGTGAATCAACTGATTCGCCGACGCAACGACCTCTCCAGCAGATAGGTCATCCCCACCCTGCCAGTTGGTTAACACGCCTCCGGCACCGCGCACGATAGGAACGAGGGGCAGGATGTCCCATGGTTTGAGAACGTTTTCAACCACCAGATCCAATTGCCCAAGTGCGACCATGGTGTACTGATAGCAGTCAGTACCGTATCGGACCAATCGAACACGATTCTCAATTCGCTGAAGTACCTGCTTATCGCCCCATTTCTCAAACAAGCGCGGGTCGGTGGTTGCGAACGTCGCATCTGCCAGCTTCTGGGTCTCTCTTGTATGCATCTTGGAAGATTTCCCACCGCGCATGTACATGGCAGAATGCCCGTCGCCGACGAAAACTTCGTCAAGAAACGGCTGCACCATGACACCGAGGTAAGGCTCGTCGTTACGCAAAAGACCCAAGAGCACACCCCAATGCACGAAGCCACTGATGAACGCACGGGTGCCATCGATTGGATCAATCAACCACGTCCACTCGCCAGAGCCGACGTCCTCGTACTCTTCGCCACGGATCGCATGATCGGGAAATCTTGCGTGGAGGTGATCGCGAATAACCCGCTCGCAAGCCTTATCCGCTGCGGTAACTGGGTCGAATCCACTGCCGGCAGCCTTGTTCTCGACCCCATGTGGCTGCCGAAACCACTTCAATGTCTCGCGACCGCCCGCGGATGCCGCTGCGATGGCGGTTTCTCGAAGTCTTTCCGTTGTTTCGTTTGCCGTCATATACGATCTCAATGCGCGAATGGACGAAGTGACCGCCAAAAAAAGAGCCAGCCGCATTTGCGGCTGGCTCGTTGCCGATTACTAGCTAATCAGATTGGGACTACAGGTTAACGCCTACTGAGAGTCCCGCGATGCGTGGTTCAGTCAGGAAGTAGTTGCGGAAGAATCCAGACGTATCAGACGTCAGATAGTGTCCCGTCACATTGTCCTTGTCACCCACGTTTCGCATCCAAAGCTTGACGTTGTACTTGTCGTCATTACTCTCATAGATCACCGAGACATTGTGCTGGCTCCAAGCATCCATTTCGTCACCGAGGGTGTTGTAAACCCGCGCGTAAGCTTCGGATTGCCAGTAGTAGTCCCATCGCAACGTAATGCCACCATTCCACTTTTCAAGCCACTGGTAACTGGCACCGATCTTGATCGTATGCTGAGGCGAATACGGCAGTGAATTGCCGTCAAGGTCCGTCAGATTACCGTCAGAGGTCTCAACACCAAACGCCGTAAGGAAACCTCGCGAGAAGTAAACGGGAATCGCAGCGCCTTGGCTGTTCACTGGATAGGAAACAGATTCCGTCGTAACGCCGTTCCTGACGTCAAGTGCGCCACCCGCTAGCAGTGCTTGATTAACAAGCTCTGGCGTGATTTGCGATTCACGTGCAATGTAGTTGATTGCCGTCAAAGCGCCCGGGTCTATATTGTTCAACAAGACCCAGTCGTCCATACCGGCGACACGATTAGTCGTATCGATCGAAGCCGTGTCTTGAATGTTGGTCTCAAGAAAACCGTAGCTAAAGTCGACCGACAGCTGCGGCGCAGCCTCAAATCGATACGCGCCTTCCACTTCGAGCCCGAAGATCTGCGCGTCGATATTCTCCGTGATCGAGCTGTTGTTCTTGATGACCGTCGTTTGAAGACCGGTGTAGTCATAGAGGAACGCCGCCGTATTGAGGGTTAAACGCATCTCAGGAATCCGTGACTTTCTCCCCACCTCGAAGGAAACGACACTCTCGGGTGCAAACGTAAAGGAACTTGAGTCCTGAAAATCACGCGGAATGGCAGGATTCAACCCGCCGGGTTTGTATCCCTTGCTCACGAAGCCGTACCAAAGGGTATCGTCCGTTACCTGATAGTCAATGCCAATACGACCGCTGAACTCGTCGAATGTGGCATCTACAGGACTACCCGTTAGCAGACGCGATTCATTGAATTGCGGCACGATCGGCACCATTTCGCTGATAGCGATACGTTCCGGGCTATATGCCGGTGTTGTCGCCGCTGCTGCAATCTGGTCTGCTGTTGCGCCATAATGCATCGCGAGACCGCTCTCGAGTGCAGTAGGATCACCAAACGGTCCCAACAGCATGTTGAGGGTGCGCGACCAGTACGCGCCACTGAACGCGTTAATGTTTGTTAGGTAGTTCGGGTCAATCAATCCAAGCTGTACCGCCTGCGCAATCGCCGCGTCTAGCGTAATTGCCTCAGGCGGAATTCCCGCTAATGCAGCTTGTGCTCGCACCAAGCTGAGAATACCTTGCTGAACACCCAAAATCACAGCGGCATGGTTGATGGCGTTGAACAACGTGCTGCTGTCACGTCGCTCAACATTGTCATTATTGAACCGTAAACCGAGGGTCAGTTTCATGTCTTCAGAGATATCGAAATAACCTTCGCCGAACGCCGCAGCACCATTAACTTTCAGACCATCTGGCGCTGAAGAGTTCAAGAAAAACCCAGGATAAAGTGGCGGCAAGCCGAACAACGGCGCACCAACAGCCGTCACCAGGTCTAACGTGTTCGCGATCACGTAGTACTCGGTTGTTCTCGTGGCATCAAACGCGCTTGCACCCAGCAAGAAATTGAATGAACCGTCGTACTCGGAGTGGATTTTCGCTTCAATAATGTTGTAGCTGTTCAAGCTGGATGAGCGGTCGTACGAGAAGACGCGATCAAGTGCGCCGTAGTCGTTATTAGCGCAACCGCCAATTGCGCCTGCAGTACCACGATCCAACGAACATCCTCGCAGGTTCCAGAATCCAGCGACATCGTCCGGTGGTGCTGAAATAGGCCAAATCCCCGACGGATTCAATGGGGTCGGAGTTAATCGTGCCCCTACGTCCATCACGTAGTCCTGCATCGAGCGATACTCACTCTCTCGAACGGCGCCGATCAAACCAAATTTCAGTTCGTCGAAATCGTGATTGAGACCAAACGCCAGAATTTGTTCATCCTCTTGGAAAACAGGTTGGAAATCCGTGTGAATCTGGCGTAAATCGTCGTATCTGGGTCGTGGGTAGTCGAACAACGATTCGCTCGCACCCGAAGGACCTAGCGGCATTGCGCCAGAGGAACCACCGAAGATACCACCCGTTGTCGCACCAAGGTGTGGCGCATCGAATCCAACGCTGTCTGGTTTGCAACCCGTGGTCGGGAGGGAATTACGATCGCAGATCTGATTTGTGATCCGCGCACGATCATCGTCCTCTTCAAAGTGCGTGAGCATGACCCAGAGGTCTGTGTCTTCCGTCAGATCGATCGCTACGGTGGCACGAAGCGCAAATAAGTTGCGACCGTCAAGCGTTTCTTCAATTTGCGGAAGCACTTCGCCAGCGGCATTGGTTTGACCGTATGCTAGGTTCTCAACATAGCCATCACGTTGAAGCTTGAAACCCGCTAACCTGAACGCTGCGCGCTCACCTAATGGAATGTTGACATGGCCCTTTAAGCGACGGTGATCGTACGACCCGGTTTCGAAGTCCAAGCGGGATGAATACTCGTCGAACACGGGCTGCTTGGTGACGAAGTTAATCGCACCACCGGTTGCATTTCGCCCATACAACGTGCCCTGTGGACCGCGCAAAATCTCAACCCGTTCAAGATCGAAGAACTCAATCGAGTTCAAGTTCGACGGTACGGAGATCTCGTTCAAATGTGCGGAAACACCTGAAATACTCGCACTACCAATCGCTAACGACCCAACACCTCGAATCGAGAAACTCGATCCACCAAAGTTGGTCGCGGTGTAAGTAACACCAGGCGCATTAAGTTGCAGATCTGAAGGTGTAATCACCTGCTGATCTTCGATCATCGTGTCCGTCAATGCAGTCACTGCAATCGGAACATCTTGAATGTCCTCGTCAACCCTTTGCGCAGTAACGATGATCTCTTCGATTGGCTCCTCACTATCTTGCGCCCAAATCAACGACGCAGGCAAGGCAACCGCGATCGCTACTAGGACGTGAATGAGTCGTGGATGCATCAAATTCGATGACATACAGTGTTCCCCTTTACGATTTTCATGCCGTGTAACTCGCGCTTACTGTTCTACCTAAACGGCGCAACATTAAGCGCGCGAAACAGTCACACCTCTTAAACAAATCTTACGAATCAATCGCTTAGTTACAAGCGGATTCGAGATACGATGACGACTAGTTAGGTCGTCAAATTAAACAACTCGAAGCTCGCGAAGCTTAGCTATTTCGGATTCCGCATACCCGAGTTCCTTCAATATCACGTCGGTGTGCTCACCAAGCGAAGGAGCACGCATTCCCGGGTGTAGCGGAGTCTCACTCATGTGGATAGGTGACCCGACGACTATCTGCGTTTCACCTTGGTCGTCAATATCACTTGTTAGGTAGCCGTTAACCCACAGGTTGTGATCGGCTGCCGCTTCATCGTAGTCCCGCACGGGCGCATATCGAATCGAGGTGCCTTCGAACGTCTCGCACCATTCTGTTGTGGTCTTCTTCGCAAACGCCACTTCGAGTTCGCGCAGGAACCAAGCACGCCCCTCGTCAGTACCCATTGTCGCGATCCGTTCGTCGACCAGCATATCCGCTCGATCGACACCGATCAGTAACTCGTCCAGTGAATTTGGCGGCACGCCTACCAACCCAAACCACCCATCTTGAGTTGCGTAAATCCGATATCCGCCTCGTATGAGCGGATGTCCGTAGTTGCTGCGACCTGGGACGTTACCCGTCATGAGGTAATGGGTGTACTCGGCAGCTTGAGCCCAGATCTGACCACCTAGTAGCGAGACTTCGACTTTCTGGCCTTGACCGCTATGTTCTCGCGCATGGAGAGCACTAAGTATGCCACAGACCATGTTCAGCGAGCCAATGTGATCTGCGATGGTTACGCCTACTGGTGATGGCGGATCTCCATCCCTCCCAGTAGTCTTCGCCAAGCCGCCAGCGCACTGAGCAGCGAGATCTGCGCCTTTGCGGTTGCGGTCGTCACCATTCGGTCCGAACGTATTTCCAGCAGCCCAAATGAGCGCCGGATTGATCGCTTTTAAATCCTCGTATCCCAATCCCCAAGCGTCTAGCGTACCGGTACTGAAATTGCTGACGAGGACATCCGTATCGACAATGAGTTTCTTGAAGATTTCCACGCCTTCAGGTTGGCTGAGATTTAGGGAAAGCCCTCGCTTTCCCCGATTGCAAGCATTGAAATAAGCACTACGGTGATCTTCGTGACTAAGGAAGATATATCGCGCCTGGTCCCCGACACCAGGAAGCTCGACCTTGATGACCTCGGCGCCCATATCGCAGAGCAGTGCGGCTGCCTGCGGACCTTGAACCAAGATGCCTACGTCGATGACCTTAATCCCGGTGAGCGGACCGTCAATTGGATCGTCCGCACTCACTGGTCGCGACCAAGTTTCATGCGCTGCTTATGTGATTATGGATCTAGGCGAAGCTTCATTTACTAATGTACGGAACACACTACAATGGCAGGTCGCCGGTCGCATGATTAACAGAGCCCGTCTCGTTGTATGACCGCATCACCATGTCTGCGATACGCATAAGATGGACTTCGTCAGACCCATCCGCAATGCGTGACCAACGTGCATCAATGAGCATCTGCGCGAGAGGTGAGTCGTTAGAGTAACCCAACGCACCGTGGACCTGCAATGCTCGGTCCGTGACTTTCCACAACGTGTTAGCCACATGGTGCTTAGCCATCGATGTTTCCGAGCGGAAGTCCATGCCGTTTTCGATCTTGTATGCGCAGTGCAGCACCATGAGCTTGGCTGCGTATAGATCCAAGGCGCTTTCCGACATCATCCACTGAATGCCTTGCTTTTCAGATAGCAACGAACCGTGCGCATATCGCTTCTGCGCGCGATCGATCAGCATCTCCAGCGCGGTTTCAATTTGACCAATCCAACGCATGCAGTGAGCAAGACGCGCAGGACCTAGGCGTACTTGGCCGAGTTTATGCCCGCCGCCTCGTTCACCAAGCATGTTTTCACGCGGAACACGTACGTTGTTGTACTTGATTTCTGCGTGACCGCCGCCTTTACCCATCGTCTGCACGTCGCGCACCATCTCGAAGCCTTCCGAATCGGTCGGCACGATGAACGCACTGTTGCGTGCCTGGGCGATTTCGGCGTCGGGATCTGTCTTCGCGATGACAATCGCAAAACGCGCGCCATGTGCACCTGATGTGAACCACTTGTGACCGTTAATCACCCATTCGTCGCCATCTTCAACGGCAGCTGTCTTAATCTGAGTGGGATCTGAACCTGCCGAATCCGGCTCTGTCATCGAGAAGCAACTGCGCGCCGTGCCTTCAATGAGAGGACGTAACCATTTCTCCTTCTGCTCATCCGTACCGAAGTGAAGGAGCGTGTGCATATTGCCTTCGTCCGGCGCCTGACAGTTGATGAGGTAAGGACCCATCGGGAACTTCGCAGCCTCAACCGACATGGCAGCAACCGCGGTAATACCAAAACCCATACCACCCCATTCTTCCGGCATATGGGGTGCCCAAAGTCCTTGAGCCTTTGCGGTGGCGCGAAGGTCCTTCACGGCAGCGCCGTAATCTTCCTTCACTTTGCCGCTCGAGATTGCACTCAAGCGTGGGCGTACCTGCTCCGTGAAGAACTTGTGCACGAGCATACGCGCATCTTCTACTTCCGGGGGGAAGGTGAAGTCAATGGCCATGGCTTATTTCCTCAATCGAGAACGGTGAATTAAACGATTTTCGACATCGGCTACAGACTAACCAGCTCCTGCTTCAATTCGTCAAGATCGTCAATCACGTCGTACTGCTGGCCGTCGTGCAAGAGATAGGCTATTACCCGTTGTCGATCTTCAACGCTCATCATGCGCGGTACGCACGGCGGGAGGTCACGTGCTTCTGAAAAGGGGACCGAAAACACGTGGCGGAACGGTTTGTATGTCTTGTTGAGCTCTTCCCGCCAAGCCCTACACTCTTCATCCGGACCCCGCAGGACGACCACGACTTCGCCTTGTCGGAAGTCGAGCGTGAAGTCGCTACTTGGATTGACCTGCAAATCGAATGTAGCGCCGACGGATTCAATGTCATCGAACATCCGCTTGAGCATGACAAACACGTCAGAATCCTGATAGAGCGTCGCGTACAACTGAAGCCCTCGTCGCACGGCATCCACTGGATGGGTCTTACCAAGCTGGTGGCTATGCGGAAAGGTCATTAACAGACCAGCGACATCGACTTCGCAGAACGTCAGGAGTTTCTCGTCCCAGAATCGAGATTTAATCGATTCAATGAACTGAGACAGAGCTTTCGCAATGTCGGAGTCCCATTGATGTGCGAGCACGTCAAGCATCGCCCGTAGCAGCATCGCACAATCAACCAGGGTGACGCCCTGTGTCGAACCATCAACGTTCTCTAGACCGTTTTCACCGACGCGATTCGCAAGAATCCACCGCAATCCACGTGCGGCTGCATCACACCATCGAGGCTTGTCGAGCGTCGTCCCCGCGAACATCAGTGCGCTGATTGCAGTGGCATTACCTGGCATCAGGCGACGATCGTCGATTTGATAGTCGATGACACGAGCGAGCGCGAGGTCGCGCAGTTTTTCGCGACCGCTAGCTAGTAGCGCCTCAGCTTCGGACTTCGAGAAGAAGAGCTGATCGACAACACTTCGCCACGATCCGGTACGGCGTAGCAGCCAGCGTCCGTTCCAGTTCGCTTTCTTGTCGAGCCCGTAGAGCGTCTCGATTACTAGGTACTCGTCTTCAGTCAGTGTGCGTCGCACCGTACGACGGTCCCAAGCAAAGCGTGTCGAGTTGGTCGGATCATGCAAACCGGCCGCGAATCCGCCGTCTGGCATTTGCAAGCGTTCGACGATGAAGTCCGCAGTCTGACCCGCAGTTTCAGTTAACAAAGAGTCACGACTGATCACCACAGCACGCATCAATAGCTCAAGCGTCCAGGCGTTGAACTCCAGCGATTTCGACATCTCCGCTCCCATCTCGCCTCGATAGCGCGACGGATTGAAAAAACCACCCTCAACATGATCAAAGACAACATCGCGCACCCATCTTGTAAGGGCGATAAGCGCGATGTCCAGACCCTTGGTGTCTTCTCGTGTCCGATGATCGCTGAGAAACCAGAGCCGTAACAGCTGCGAGACTAGTCCTTGAAGGTAGCCCTGCGTTGATACGCCGTTCTGAGCATCAACTTCGATGACACGTTCTCGAAGCGCCGTGGCCTCATCCATCAACGCGTCGTACGCAGGCGCCGCTCTCTCGTTCATCCCAATACGTCCGCGGCGATGTGCTTCCGAAAGGAGAATCGAGCCAGAGCCCTCCTTGAAAGACGCGTGAACCAGATGCCAATTCAGCACCTCATTAGACGAATAGAGCAGCCGTGTTCGACTTTCATCGTACGGATCCAAGCTAAAGAAATTCGCCGGTAACGACATCGTCAGTTGTGATGTTTCGAGAAATACGGTCGTCGGATACAACTCAAACATCGGCGTGTTGGCTCGCCGAGCGTTGGGTTCGAAATTGATGGTGAAGAACCGTTCCAGATCTGGACGTTCATCCGCGTCGATCTTCACATTAATAAACGAGTCATTGAGCGTTTCACCGACCACGTCGCGAGAATAGAAACGAACTTCATTCGGCGTACGCGTACTAAGGTAACGCCCTATCGAGAGATGCAGCGGTTTTCGCTCCGCCCGCGCTCGCATCAAGAGGTCGTCGTCGTATTCGTGCCAGTCTACAGGACTATCGGAAAAGAGCCTTAAATAGGGGCTCGATGACGATGCAAGCTGGTTCACGATGGGTGTCGGCGATCCCGATTAAACACTTTGAAATGTATGGAGGTGAGGGTGATTGACATCTGTGAACGGTTGGCCGACACAGTGCAGGCCCTCTTCGTGTACCTATTGAATTCAGAAGGATTTATGCTAAACGGAGAGCGCGACGTCTAGGGATGTACCGTGCAACGACACCAACCAAGTTCTGATCGCCCAGCGCAACGAGACGTGGAATCGGTGGCAATTGCAGAAAGGAGGCATGCATCAGCGAGGATCATAGCTTAAAGCCCTGTATCGCGAGATGCGTGAGGAAGTTGGTCTGCGCCCCCGGCAATTAACACCGATAAAAGGTAATATCGGATCCCGCGTCGCTCGCAAATAGGGAGGCGATATCGCGAAGATTGTGATCGTGGGCGCCGGACCTGCCGGTTCGACACTCGCCTTGCTCCTGGCGCAACGAGGCATCATAAATGACACGCTAAAGGATGGGCGTTAGCGTTAGCGTTTGAAACGTCGTTCACAAGCGCGATTTGTCAACGCCGGCGTGTGTATTGTGACGTCGCTTCGGATGTAGCTCCTTTAACCGCACCTGCACCGAGCATGGTATCTTCGAACTGACCTCGTCTTCACGCTATGCAGCGCGTCATCGTCGCGGCAATTAAAAACCCCCGACACGCCTAGACGTGCCGGGGCTGGAGAAGAGATTTGCGGCGATCTAAGCAGGACCGCCGCGTGGCGTAAACGACCTAGAACCGCAGGT
>JAGWBO010000116.1 GCA_021295855.1 Pseudomonadales bacterium
CGCGCATGGAAACCTCAGGGACCCTCACGACACCCGAACGATCCTTCCAGGTACGTGGTCATGCGTGGATAGACCGTGAGTGGAGCACCGGGGTTCTCGATGAAAACTATCGAGGTTGGAACTGGCTCACTATTCACCTTGACGAGGGTCAGGAACTCGTGCTATTCAATTTAGTTCCTCGGACCAAAGACGTTGAAGTAATGCCGGTCGGTATGCTCATTGGTAAAGAAGGACAACGATCTCGGCTGCAGCAGGACACGTGGCAACTAACGCCGATACGACATTGGCGGTCCTGGCCAGTTGGATGGCAGCTAGAAATCCATGGGAGGACATTAGTGATCGAACCTGCGTTTGACGATCAGCTAATGTCAACGGCCGTACGCTATTGGGAAGGCGTCGTGTTCGTTTACGAAGGAGACCGACGTGTCGGAGAGGGTTATCTGGAGCTCACTGGATACTAGCGCTACTGGTAAGCTTGTGCCGTCGCGCTAACTCACGAGTTGAACCATTTCCGATTCATCCCAATCACCGATAGATGCATCGCTCACATGGCGAACGATTCGCAGTGAAGTCGGCGAAGATCTCAATATCCTCCAAGTCCGTCACGACTGGCTTGAGCACCCCATCTCAAAAGCCGTGATGAAACGCCTCGTGCTTGAAAGCGTTGATTGGATCAATATCGTCGCGCTGACATCGAACTACGAATCGGTGATGGTGCGTCAATATCGATTCGGGATCGGTGCATGTACTTTGGAAACACCTGGAGGTATGGTCGATGAAGGTGAAACGCCTTTGGAAGCCGCAAAGCGCGAATTGTTAGAAGAGACTGGCTATGAGAGCGATGACTGGGCTTATCTTGGTGCCGTAGAACCGAATCCGGCCTTTCACCCACATCTGTGCCACCACTTCTTGGCTCGAAACGTCAAGCGAGTCGCGGACCTCGATCTCGGTCCGGGGGAAGCTATCGAAATCGAAATATGCGATCTCGACCGGCTACGAGCAGCGATGCAAGACGGTAGTCTGCGTCACGCGCTCGCACTATCTGCTTTGTCACGGGTGTATCCATTGTGGCATCTGCCACACACCCAAATATTTGATACAGTTACTCGCCTCTAAAAGGCATAGATTGCCATGGTTGGTTTCACCACTCGCATCCTCCATTCGGATCGCGAAGATTCAATAGAACACGGCTCACTCCACAAACCGGTCCATGGTTCGGTCGCATATGGATACGAAGATGCGCGTGATCTTGCTGGAGTGTTCCAAGGTACTTACAAAGGCTATTCATACGGGCGACAGGTCAATCCAACCGTTGCAGCGTTGGAGAAGCAGGTCAACATGATGGAGCGCGGAAATGAAACCGTGTGTTTTTCAACTGGAATGGCCGCGATCGGTACGATGATCTTCGCTCTGCTTCGGCGGGGTGATCACTTTGTATCAAGCTCCTTCCTGTTTGGGAACACGAATAGCTTGTTCAACAGCTTCGCGGCGCATGGTATTCAAGTCACGTTTGTAGATGCCACCGACGCAAGTCACGTCGCGGAGGCAATCCGACCCGAAACCAAGCTCGTCTTCGTCGAGACCATTGCGAATCCGAGGACCCAAGTCGCGGATCTTGAGGGAATCGCCGAGGTCTGTGACGAACACGGACTGATCTACGTCGTCGATAACACGATGACCACCCCGTATCTCTACCAGCCTATCGACTCGAATGCTGACATCGTTATCAACAGTTTGACAAAGTACATTGGGGGTCACGGCAACGTGCTTGGTGGCTCGATTACCGATACGGGCCGGTACAACTGGCAGTCGTTCGGGAATATTTATGACACGTATCAAAAAGGCGATTCGGCGAAATGGGGTATCACACAGATTCGCAAAAAAGGACTACGCGACTTTGGTGCAACGTTGGACGCGGAAGCCGCAAATCGAATTGCATTGGGCGCCGAAACACTTGCGTTGCGAGTTGCGAAACAGTGCGAAAACGCGCAACGCCTCTGCGACTACCTGAGTACGCATCCTGCATGCAAAGCGGTGTACTTCCCGGGTTTGGCAGGACACCCGGAATATGAGCGCGCAAAACGATTGTTCAAACATCCGGGAGCGATCTTCTCGTTTGAATTGAAGGACGGAATCGATATCTTCGAATTTATGAATTCGTTGCGTGTGGTCATTAAATCCAGCAATTTAGGCGATACGCGAACATTGGCGATTCCAGTTGCACACACGATTTATTACGAGATGGGTCCCGAGCGTCGCGCGAGCATGGGTATCGATGATTCGTTGATCCGCATTTCAACAGGTATAGAGGATTTCGACGATCTACTTGCGGATTTTGAAAACGCATTCAAGGCAACCACATGAGTGATCAATTTGAAGGCAAGACAGTCATAGTGACAGGTGGAGCTGGCGGAATCGGAACCGCAGCAGTCCACTATCTTGCGAATCGTGGCGCAAACGTTGTCGCAGTTGATCTTGCGGAAGATGCACTCGAGGAGAGTACCAAAGGGCTCAGCAAAGAAAAAGTAGCAATTTGCACTGCGGATGTCGCAAGCGCCGCAGACAACAATCACATGGCTGAATACACGATCGAACGTTTTGGCGCAATTCACGGCTTTCTTGCGAATGCTGGAATCGAAGGGCAAATCACCGACACACTCAACTACGACGAAGAGATGTTCGACCGCGTGATGGCAGTGAATGTCAAAGGGGTATGGCTAGGCTTGCGAGCTGTGTTACCCCAGATGATTGAGCAGCGATCCGGAAGTATCGTGATAACGCCCGGGATTACACCCTACAGTACTAGCAAGCACGCAGTCATAGGCTTGATGCGTTCGGTGGCGAAGGAATATGCGCAATTCAATATTCGGGTCAATACTGTGAATCCGTCGCCGGTCGAGACTCGTATGATGCGCAGCTTGGAGCAGGGGATGGCGCCCGACGATACGAACGCGGCGAAAACTCGCATCGCAGCCAGAATCCCGCTCGGGCGATACGCCGAGCCGCGAGAGATCGCGCAAGTCATGGCGTTCCTGTTGAGCGAAGAAGCGTCGTGGGTAACAGGTTCCGTCTACACAGTCGATGGTGGCAACACAGCATAGTTGAGGCAATGGTTCAATTAGTCACAGAAACAAATCTAGATCTTCCGAATAAACGCGTCGGCAAAGTCCGCGATCTATACGAGACGACTTTACCCAATGGAGATGAGGGTCTCTTAATCGTCGCTACGGATCGCGTTAGCGCGTTTGATGTCGTACTGAACACCGGTTTACCCGGCAAAGGGATCGTGCTCACGCAAATCTCGAAGTTTTGGTTCGATTTCTTTGCCGACGACGTCGATCATCATTTGGTAACTACCGACGTAAACGAAGTCCCAGGGCTGTCAGATGACCAACGACAGCAGCTGCGAGGTCGCGTGAAACTATGCCGCAAAACGAACGTGCTTCCTGTTGAGTGCATTGCGCGGGGTTACATCACCGGATCTGGATGGAAGGACTATCAACTCACGGGGAAGGTTTGTGGAATACCGCTACCTTCAGGCCTGCGCAACAGCGACCGGCTTGATGAGCCACTATTTACGCCATCAACGAAGGCTGAACAAGGCGACCACGACGAGAACATTAGCTTTGAACAGGGTTTCGAGATTGTCGGTGAACAAACGATGTCGTGGCTTCGGGACACAACGCTATCGCTCTATAACCGAGCACGAGAACACGCGATTAACCGCGGCATCATTCTCGCGGACACGAAACTTGAGTTCGGAGTTCAAGACGATTCAAACGAACCAATCCTCATCGACGAGATATTCACACCCGACAGCTCTCGATTCTGGCCCGCTGACGATTGGGAACCAGGTCGCGAGCAGGCGAGTTTCGATAAACAAATCGTGCGCAACTATCTTGAAACGATCGTGGCTGCAGGAACGTGGGACAAGACACCACCTGGACCAGACTTGCCGGACCACGTCGTCGAACAAACTATGG
>JAGWBO010000117.1 GCA_021295855.1 Pseudomonadales bacterium
CGTCTCGCTGAGAAGATAACGCAAGATACGGAAAAGGACTACCCTGAAGGCATTCCCGCATTCGGCACAGACGCACTTCGGTTCACGTTTTCCGCGATCGCTTCCCCAGGACAGAGTAGCTATCCCTTCGACCTACAGCAAGTTGAGGGTTACCACTTCTTCTGCAATAAACTCTGGAACGCAACTAAATTCGTCCTCTCGAATGTCGGCGAGGATTTCCGCGTGGTAACGGGGAACGAGAGTCTCGCGGATCGATGGATTAGATCGCAACTAAGAGACGTGATTCGCACTACGCGACATGCGCTCAGCGATTATCGGTTCGATCGCTACGCACAACAGCTCTACCAGTTTACGTGGCACGAATACTGCGACTGGTACCTCGAACTGACAAAGCCTGTGCTCTTCAATGAAGAAGAAGGATCAGACGGGTATGTCGCCGCACAGTCAACGCTCGTTACGGTACTTGAGTCACTGGTGCGTTTGCTACACCCACTAATTCCCTACGTTACCGAGATAATCTGGCAGCGGATCGCCCCGCTCTGTAACAAGAATCACGAGACGGTCATGCTTGCGGCGTATCCATCCGAAGATGACTTTCTTCTTGATGAACAAGCCGAACATGCGATCGTTTGGCTTCAGAATGTCGTGACCGCCATTCGCAACCTTCGCAGTGCGCGGCAAATCCCACCTGGTGACCAAGTCACCGTGCAAATCACCGGTCATACCGCTGCTGATCGCGACGCGGCCGAAGTTACCCGTGTACCTCTTTCGCGGCTCGCCAAAGTGAGCGATCTAGACCTAATTGACGGAGACATGACGCCAATCGGATCAATTCAAGTCGTCGGCAATCTGAGTATTACCTTGCCGTTCGCAGATGATGCCGAACGCCAGCAAGAGACGAAACGCCTTCAGAAAGAAGTCGAGAGATTAAATTCGGAACTCAAACGCTCGCTGTCTAAACTCAACAATGAGAACTTCGTCTCTAAGGCGCCGGATGAAGTTGTGAACAAGGAGCGCCAGCGTAAAACCACTTATGAGTCGCAACTTCAGGTACTTGAAGAGCAACTGAGCGCGATCGGAATGAGGTGAGAGAGGTAATTTCGATTCGACTAGCCGTCCGACCGCTCTTCATTCGACCAACTTCGACCCAAACTAGCAACTACATAGAGTGACTAAGACCCAAGTCTAGGCCCGTAGGGCGTCATTGCGTGGTGAGGACAACCTTGCCTATCGTCTGGTCTGTCCGCAGCAAATTGTGTGCGGATTGCGCATCTTCAATCGGCAGCGCGTGATCGACAATCGCATGCACATCACCAGATTCAATTCGAGGCCAGACTCGCTCGAGCAACTGCAGCATGACCTTCGATTTCGCCTCAATTGAGCGTGCACGAAGTGTTGATCCAATCACACGCTGGCGTTTCACCATCAGCCGCCCGAGCGGCAGTGTGGCATCGGTACCACCCATCAGCCCAATCACGACTATCCGACCATCCACCGCAAGACATCTCAAGTTTGATTCGAGATAGCGTCCACCTACGGGATCAAGAATGACATCAACACCCACGTCGCCCGACCATTCAAGTACGCGCTCCTCGAAGTTCTCGACCCGACGATTACACCCGGCGGTCGCGCCAAGTTTCTGGCATGCCCTCACTTTTGCGTCAAAACCTACCGTGACGAACGACGGATTCCCAAATGCTTTGCATAGCTGGATCGAGGCGGTGCCAACGCCACTTGCACCTGAGTGGATTAGAACGCTTTCACCGACTTTAGCACCGGCTTCCATATAGATATTGAGGTAAGCCGTCGCGAATACCTCTGGAATTGCGGCCGCTTCAACCATATTAAGACTTTCTGGCTTCGGAAGCACTTGACCGGCAGGTACATTGACATACTCCGCGTAGCCGCCCCCGGACAGCAATGCACAGACCTCATCCCCAACCTTAAACGACCCAACTTGATCGCCTAGCTCAACGACTGTGCCGCTACATTCCAATCCCAATATGTTTGAAGCGCCGGGGGGTGGCGGGTAGCCACCTGCGACTTGGGATAGATCCGCTCGATTGATCGCGGTCGCTTGCACCTCGATCAAAACTTCACCGAATCCGGGTGATGGTTTTTCAGTCGGCTGCCAGACCAATTTTCCGTCAACAACCTCAATGGCATGCATCACCATGAACGTCGCACCTTTATGCCCTCTTTGTAAAGGTAATCCTTTAATTCGCTGACCCGATAGGTGCCGTAGTGCACCATTGACGCGACCAATGCTGCATCTGCCTTACCTTTTGTCAATACATCACGCAGATGTTCAGGCTTACCTGCTCCGCCTGACGCAATAACGGGTATACGAACCGCCTCACTCAACATGCGCGTAAGCGTGAGCTCATATCCATCAAGGGTGCCATCGGCATCAATCGAATTCACGACGAGCTCGCCTGCGCCACGTTGTTCGCCATCCAATGCCCATGTTAACGCATCCAACCCCGTCGCCGTTCGACCCCCGTGTGTCACGATTTCGTAACCGGATGGTTGGTTGTCATTTGCGTCCACACGTCTGATGTCCATGGATAGCACCACATTTTGTCCGCCAATCGCATCTGCACACTCACCGATCAAATTAGGTCGCTCGACCGCCGCGGTGTTTACGTTGATCTTCTCCGCGCCGGCTAAACGAAGGTCCGTTGCGTCTTGAACGTTCCGTACGCCCCCTCCTACCGAAAGTGGGATGAAAACCTCTTG
>JAGWBO010000118.1 GCA_021295855.1 Pseudomonadales bacterium
CGATTCAGCTTGACGCGCACTCGAACAACCCATGTCAACGAACGGTTTGTGTTCACTAACGAGTTTCCGTATGCGCTCATGCAAGCCGAACAAGAGACGACGGTTCACGATGACGGTGAAAGCAACACGTCCCTTCGCGAATTCCCAGTCAACCCATTTACTCCAGCGAGCACGCGATCGCTGAGCTATCTCACGACACTCGCGTTCCATCCGCGGCTGATGACCGATAAAAACTACGTTAAAACCAGAACTATCAACTTTACGGAGAGTCGGCTGGTTTCGACCCAATGGCAGATTGACCGAAAATCCCGAGACTACGGCGCATTCAGCCTCACCAGCATGGATGGTTCAACAACCCACCTCGTAGCTTCAAGTGGTATTCCACTGAAAACCAACATGTCCGGTGGCATCAGCCTATCGATCACAGATCAGGCTTCAGTTCAGCAATGGCAACAGCGTGCATACCCGATCGATGACGGGGAAATCAGTGTGCCGGTTGATCGAGCAATCCCTCAACATCAACGACTGACCGGCTTGACATTGCGTCTTCATAACCGCAGAGCGACTGATGACTTGCAGTCGTCATTCGCTGACACACGTGATTACATCAAGATAGATCGTCGAAACCCGCCTATCGCCGACGTGCAGCACCAGAAACAGAATGACTCCGGTCAGCGAACATCCTCAGGATCAGGAGTTTCCCACCTCATTAATGAAGCAGCGCTAGATCGCGATGTGACCTACGCGTCTTTGCGACGCTTGGTCGACGTTCTGCATGAACCACAACTGTTGAAGAAACGCTTGAGAGGAGATCGGGCGACTGTACCGAATATGCAGACACGTTAGATGCAATCGCGAAGCAAGTTGGTTGGCGTTCGCGAATCAAAACAGGTCTTGCCTACCATCCGCCATCGCAGTCATTTAGGCCGCATTCGTGGAATGAGGTCGTTGTCGAAGGACGCTGGATTTCAGCGGATGCAAGCTGGGGTCAGGTTCCTGCGGATGCAAGCCATGTACCATTCCCGCGCGCAAATACGCTCGCCTTGTTAGCACAAGCGTCGAGCATGCGGTTCGAAGTTGTTGACCAACGATACAAAGTGGACTAAGCGACATCCACCGCTAACCATCATCGCGCCAAGTATTCAAGGAAACCCATCATGAAATCTAGAGAAGTACGCCTCGTCAGCCGTCCGGTTGGCATGCCAAAGCCCGACGACTTCACAGTTGTAGAAATTGACCTACCTGAACCGGGTGAAGGCGAAATTGCCGTCAAAAACGTCAGCATCACAGTCGATCCATACATGCGAGGGCGCATGGTTGATCGCGAGTCTTACGTTGCAGGCTTCGACCTCTCGGAGACGTTATCTGGTGGTGCGATCGGTCGCGTCGTGGCGTCCAACGATTCAAACTTCGAAGTCGGCGACTACGTCGAGTCAATGTGGGGTTGGCGTGAAGGATGGGTTAATTCCACGCGTGGCGTCCGTAAACTCGGCGAACTCAATGCACCGGCTTCTGCTTACCTAGGCGTCCTTGGTATGCCTGGTATGACAGCGTACGTAGGTTTGCTCGATGTTGGTCAACTGAAAGAAGGTGAGACCGTATTCGTGTCCGGTGCAGCAGGCGCTGTCGGTAGCGCCGTGGGTCAAATTGCCAAGATCAAAAACTGCACTGCGATTGGCAGCGCTGGCGGTCCCGAAAAGGTACGTCATTTAGTCGAAGACTTAGGTTTTGATCATGGCATTGACTATCGCGACGGCAATCTGACACAGCAACTGATGAGTTGTGCGCCGCAAGGATTGGACGTCTACTTCGATAACGTCGGTGGCGATCATCTTGAAGCCGCGTTGAACTGCATGCGTCCGAACGGTCGACTTCCGCTTTGTGGCGCCATCGCTCAATACAACGCAACCGAGCCTGTGCCTGGTCCACGCAATCTAGCGATTGCGATTGGATCGCAACTGACGCTCAAAGGTTTTATCGTCTCGAACTACAACCACCTGCGTGACGACTTTGTCCGAGATATGACGGCGTGGATAGCTAGTGGCCAACTGAACTATCGTGAAACGATCTTCGAGGGTATCGAGAAAACTCCGGAGGCGTTTATCGGTCTATTCACGGGCGTGAATACAGGAAAGATGATCGTGAATCTCGAATGAGGGTCTTGCGTTAGAGACCTTTGGGATCGGTCGAAAGAAATGCGACGAACGAGTGCAAGTCATTAGCACGTAGACTCAATTCTTCTAAGATTGGCGCCCAATACGGAGACGGTCAGCAATTGACCTCCCCACCCGACTCTCAAACCTGATTACTTTGAGCCTTCTGGCGACACGCAAGCGGCACCGTCGTATCGCATAGCTAGAGCGTTCACCCATTGATATGAATGCTGAAGCGGCTGCGCCTGTCCAGCTAGCAAGACACACAATCACTCGTCTGACTCGTGGACACCGTCTCCGCTACTCTGCGGCGGTTCTGCTGTCCACGTCAGGCGCAATGTTGATGCTCCTAGTGCCTCTGGTCGGGAAACACGCACTTAACGTAATCGTTGAGCGTGACTTCGCGTTCGCCAATGACATTCTGCTGAGCGTCTCGGACTGGCTAACGATTCCGCAGACGCTATTGCCCTACCTAATCGTTTCGGCGATCGCTGGCGTACTCCTGACGGTGGTCTCAATGACATGCCAATTCGGACGTGATCGGCTGTCGGCAGTCGCGTCCGAAGGCATTTCGAAGCGATTACGAGAAACGCTTTACGACCGACTGCATCACGTGCCGATGAAATTCTTCGATGAATCGGAGACCGGCGACCTTGTGCAACGATGCTCATCGGATATCGAAACGGTCCGCATATTCATGCATAGCGACGTGGACGAAGCGGGTCGGATGTTGCTTTTCTTGGCCGGAATGATCCCGGTGTTATTCTGGCACAACGCCGAATTAGCATGGTTTGCTTTCATTCTGATTCCGGTTCTGTTTTGTAGTTCGTTCTTCTTCTTTAGAAGCATTACAAAACTCTTTAAGGTCGTTGACGAATCGGAAGGTGCACTGACAGCGGTTATTCAAGAGAATCTAACTGGGATTCGCGTGGTGCGCGCTTTTGCCCGCCACGAATATGAGGACAACCGGTTTGAGAAACGTAATCGCGCGTTTCGAGACAACTATGTTCGACTGAACAAAGTGCTGGCAATCTACTGGAGTGGCACGGATATCTTCGCGATGCTGCAGGTAGGCGTGGTGCTATTTGTTGGGGCTCACTTCTATCTCCAAGGGAAGATAAACATTGGTGAGCTCTTCCTATTTCTAATGTACGTCACCTACGTCGTGTGGCGCATCAGGCTTATTGGTCGCCTGGTAGCGGATGGTGGTAAAGCGGTGGTCGCGTT
>JAGWBO010000032.1:0-408 GCA_021295855.1 Pseudomonadales bacterium
CATCATCTAGAAATAACCTTCTTGTTTCTTGAGTTCCATCGACGCTGCAGAGTCGTGGTCAATCAGACGGCCCTGCCGTTCGGAGGTATCAGCGACAAGCATTTCGTGGATGATCTGAGGTAACGTTGAGGCATTCGATTCGATTGCCCCCGATAGTGGATAACAGCCTAACGTACGGAATCGCACCATGCGCATTTCGGGAGTCTCCCCCTTCTCAAGACGCATACGTTCATCGTCAATCATGATCCAGGTTCCGCGCCTTTGCACGACTGGGCGTTCTTGCGCGAAGTAGAGTGGTACTATCTCGATACCTTCTTTGTAGATGTATTGCCATATATCAAGTTCTGTCCAGTTAGAGAGCGGAAATACGCGAATCTCTTCATCCTTGCGGATATTGCTGTTGTAGAT